>JAMOUY010000390.1 GCA_027067895.1 Acidobacteriota bacterium | reverse complement strand
CAAACTGGCACTGCTCGCCGTGCAGAAACAAAAAGTGCAAAACACTTGACTGCCTGAAAGCTATAAGCCCCGAAACCGTATTTGAAACTATAAGAGATTTGCTTTCGGAAATAAAAAATTGAAAGTTGAAATTAAGAGAAAAAGGATAAAAAACATTTATATAAGGGTTGATGCAAACGGCATTGTAAGAGTATCCGCACCTAAAAACACGCCTGTTTTCTTTATAGAAAAACTGCTTGAAGAAAAGAGGGAAAAGATTGAAAAGGCAATTGAAAGGCAAAAGAGAAAAAGCATTGATTACCTTAACGCCGAAACAATCCCTTTTTTAGGAAAAGAAATCAAAGTACGGAGAATTAAAGGGGAAAAATCCGCATTCAGTTTTGAAAAAGACACCTTAACCCTTTTCCTTAAAACAAATTCCCCAAAAGAAAACGAAACCCTTATTAAAAAATGGCAAAAAAAAGAAGCAAAAAAAATCATAACTTTTTTTATTGAAAAACACCTTCCCGCTGTGGGAAAAAGGGTAAACAGGGTATCGTTTAAGGAGATGAAAACAAGGTGGGGTTCCTGCAACAGCAAAAAGGGATACTTGAATTTCAACATAAAACTCATTACCCTTCCTCCAATCTGCGTTGAATACGTTGTTGTCCACGAATTGGTTCACCTTATTCATCCAAACCACGGAAAAAAGTTTTATAATAGAGTTGAAAAAATTTTTCCTCAAATGAAACAGGCAAGAAAAGTTTTAAAGGAGCATACATGAAAAAATTTTTGATTTTTATAGCGTTTTTAATTCCGTGCCACCTCTTTGCCGGGCTTATGCAGGACTATTCGGCTGTTTTAAAAAAACTTGCAAAGGACGGGGAAAAGGTTGCAACCGCAAAAGATTTAAAAGACTTTGAAAAAAAGGCAAAAAACGAATACCTGAAAATATTAAGCAAAAACAAAAAACTTAACGACAACGAAAAAATACTTGCCGCAAGAATGTGCTTAGAGGTTAACCTTCCCCAAAAAGCGCTTTCCTATTTAAAAAAAGTCAAAAAAATCAATAACGAAAACAAAAACTATTACTATTCAACTTTGGCAAAAACCTATTTTCTTCTGGGAGAATACCAAAAAATTTTTCCGTGCTTTGAAAAAACCAACAAGTCAATGGAAGGCGTGGGGCTTGACATGGTAAATGTTTCATTGGGGCTGATAAAGCAAAAAAAATACAAATCGGGGGAAAAACTTCTTAAAACCGCACTTTCCCAAACAAACTCAATAAACATAAAAAACTTCGCCTCAATAGGGCTTATGGAAAACTTTGAATTGACAAACAGAATAAAAGAGGGAAAAAACTTTTTCTCAAACCGAATAAAAAAAGCGACAAGCAACGAAGAAAGAATAATTTACGAAAATATGATTGCGGAATTGGATTTGATAGGGAAAAAAGCCCCGGAATTTAAAAGCGTAAAATTTGCAATCAATAGAAAAAAAATTTCGGTAAAAAACAAAAACTTTACCCTTTTGTTCTTTTTCTCGGGAAAATCCAAAAGAAGCGTAATCGCTATTCCATACATTGACGGAATTTTTGAAAAATACGGAAACAAAATTACAATAATAGGCATTAACCTTATTCCCAAAAAAGCGGATTTTGAGCAATACAAGGCTTTTTTAAAAAAATACCTACTTGAAATGAAAAAAATTCGCTACCCAGTCGCAGTGCTTAAAACACCCCAAACATATAAAGATTACGGGGTTTACACGCTTCCATACTTTGTATTAATCAACACAAAAGGGGAAATTGGCAAGATTTTTATCGGTTTCCCAAACAAAGAATTTAACCCCATGCTTAATTATTTATCCGAAATTGGGGAAACAAAGATAAAGCCTGTTGTGGTAAAATCTAAAAGCAAAAAAAGATAACGGGAGAGCAAAATGGCAATAATCGCGGTTGGTTCGGTTGCTTACGATTCGCTGAAAACACCTTTCGGAGAAAGAGAAAGGGTTTTGGGAGGCTCGGCGACACACTTTTCAATGGGCGCGTCCCTCTTCACAAAGGTGAACCTTGTGGGAGTTGTGGGAGAGGATTTCAGGGAAGAAGATATAGAGTTGTTGAAACAAAGGGGAATTAACCTTGAAGGGCTTGTAAAAAAGAAAGGCAAAACCTTTTTTTGGAAAGGCGAATACGGGGAAAACCTCAACGAAGCAATAACCCACGACACACAGTTAAACGTTTTTGCGGAATTTGACCCGGTAATACCCGAATCATACATGGACTCAAACATACTTTTTCTCGGAAACATTCACCCCGCATTGCAGTTAAAAGTAATCAATCAGGTAAAGGATAAAGTAAAATTCATCGCCGCGGATACAATGAATTTGTGGATAAACACAACACCCGACGAATTAAAAGAGGTTATAAAAAGGGTAAACCTTATTTTTGTAAACGACGGAGAGGCAAGGCTGTTAACGGGAGAAAAAATCGTTGTTAAAGCGGCAAAAAAAATTCTTGATATGGGGCCCGAATACGTCTGCATAAAAAGAGGGGAATACGGCGCATCTTTATTCTCAAAGGAAAACATAGCATTGCTTCCGGCATTCCCTGTTGAAAAGGTTGTTGACCCGACAGGCGCGGGAGATACCTTTGCGGCGGGATTTTTAGGCTACGTTGACAAATTCGGAAACTTTTCCTTTGACACATTCAGGGAAGGATTGAAAGTCGGCACCGTGCTGTCTTCTTTTCAAATAGAGGATTTCAGCGTTGACAGAATGAAAACCCTAACTTTAACCGAGGTTGAAAACAGGCTTAACGTTTTCAGAAACTACATAAGGTAAGGAGGGATTGCCCTGACAAAACTTTTTGATACCCAACATCTTGACGAAAAACAAAAAAAGGTTTTTTTCCTAAATACATTTCTTCCCGGATTGGGATTTTTCTATTCTATGGATTGGTTTTTGGCGTTTATCTTCGGAATTGTCCCCGTTGCCTTTATTGGGCTTGGATTTAAAAACATCTTCACGGCACTGCCTCTCACATTCGTCCTTTGGTTTATCGGAATAGCGCTTCACCTCGGAGCAATTTTCGTTTCCCTGAAAAGAAAAAGCCCGAAACAAACAAGCACAATAACCGCGCTTGCATACGGAATAGGAACGGTGGCATATTTGGGATACTGCGTTGTTCAATTCTTCCTTCAACTGCTTAAAATAGTCAGCGGCAATGTTTAAAAAAACGGTTTTGTTGATTGTTTTTATAACGCTGTCTTTTTTTCCCGTAAAAGCATCGGAAAGTTTACTAAAAACTCTCAAACAAAATATAAACGAACTTGAACAAAAGTATAACTCACTGAAAAAGCAGGCAAAAACCGTAAGCGACAACATAGAATTAACCGAAAGAAAGATTGAAATTTTAAAAACAAAGAGAAAAATGCTTATTGCAGAAAGAGAACAGACAAAGGAAGAAATCAAAAACCTTGAAGAAGAAATCGCACGGTTGAAAAAAGAAATCGCCGAAACAAAAAAATACCTGAAAAAAAGGCTTGCGGAATTATACAAAAGAGGGGATTACGCAATGCTTGAAGCACTGCTTTCCCCTTCGGAAGAAAGCGAATACATCTACCAATTAAGCACGTTATCCTATTTAAGCGCAAAAGACAGGGAAAGTTTAAAAAAATTAAAAAAATTGACGGAAGAGAAAAAGACAAAAGCAGAAACTTTAAGAAACAAGGAAATTCAATTGGTTGAAACAATAAAAAAACTCAATTCAACCGAAAGAGAGTTGAGAATCGCTTTAATTGACCAAAAGAAACTTTACAGAAAACTCAAAAGGCAAAAATCAAAATACCTTGCGCTTTTGAAAGAAAGAAACAAAATTTTGAAAGTTTTAATAGAATCCCTGTCTAAAAAACCCACCCCGCAAAACCCGTCGGCAGTGCCTATGGATAAATTTAAAGGGCTTTTGTCCCTTCCCGTCAGAGGAAGAATAATTGAAAAATTCGGGACATACACAATAGGAAAATACAAGGCAAAGGTAAAAAACAACGGCATAACAATCAAAGTAAGAAAAGGAAAGAAGGTCAGGGCGTTTTACGACGGAGTTGTCGTTTTTGCAGATTGGTATAAAAGTTACGGAAAACTTGTAATAATTGACCACGGTTTCGGATACTACACATTTTATGCCCATCTTGACAAAATTTTTGTTAAAATCAATCAGATAGTATCCAAAGGGGAACCTATTGGATTAACGGGAAATACCGCATCTTTGCAGGGAAATATACTTCACTTTGAGATATGGAAAAACAAAAAACCCTTAAATCCGCTGAAATGGGTAAAAAAGAGATAGGAGTTAAAATATGAGAGGAAAAATCAAAATCATTTTTTTAGTTTTTTTGGTCGCTTTCATAAGCGCATTCGCTTTTATAAAATTCAAAAAATCAAAAGACAAAGACCCTTATGAAATGTTCGGCATATTCGCAAAGGTTTACGACATTGTAATTCAAAGGTATGTTGAGCCTGTTGACCAGTCAAAACTTATTTTAGGCGCATACAGAGGCGGAGTGCAGAGTTTAAACCAAAACAACAGTTTCATCACAGGCGACATAATGAAAAAAATTGAAAAAAGGTTTTCCTTACCCGGCACAATCGGTATAGCAATAACGAAAAAGGGAAACTACGCTCAGGTGGCATACTCAAACCCTGAAAGCGAAGCATACAAAGAAGGAATAAAGCCCGGGACAATAATTAGAAAAATCAACGGAATGCAGGCTTTCAACATGTCGCTTTACGAGATTGAGGCAATGCTTCACGGAAAAATAGGCGAAAAGGTGGCAATTGATTTTTATTCAAGCGATTTGTCAAAAGACATTGAAAAGCAGTTTGTTTACAAAGAATACCAGCCTGTTGACTTTAAAATTGAGGAAATGTCCGGACAGAAGGTTTTCAAACTTTTCAGATTTACCGACAACACCTTAACGGCATTAAAAAAATACCTTGCGGAAACGGAAATTCCCATAATTGACATAAGATATTCAATTGACAACAACTACAAAAAAATGTGCAATATCGCCTCATACCTTGCGGGAAAGCAACTTGCCGTAAAATCCTTATCCAAAGAAAAGGAAAACGAAACAAAATCAGCAATAAACGATTTTTACAAAGGAAACAAAACAATATTTCTTGCAACCTCGTCCCTTACAATGAATGCGGCGGACGTGTTTGCAAACCTCTTAAAGGGAAAACAAAACATCAAACTTGTCGGTGGAAAAACAAGCGGCGAAGCGTATACGTTTGAAACATTCAAATTAAAAACGGGAGACTTCGTTAATATCGCAACAAAAATGTTTACGCCGTTAAACAAAAAAGGACTAAAACCCGATATAAAAAGTTTCATAGATGACGACGAAATAATAAGTGCTGTAAAAAAATACCTGAAAGAAGAAAAGAAAGAATATGGCGAAGAGAAGAAGGCGGCCTAAACGCAGAAAAAGAAAGGTTTCAACTTTAACAATAATACTCGGATTGATTGCCGTCGCAATAATAGGGATATTTTTTTACTTCCTTTTTTCCGGCAATTCCGAAAAAGACAAAACCATTGAAGAATGCCTTGTCAACACATACAAAAGCATCTACAAAACAAAGCCTGTCATAGTAAAAGACTTTGACCAAAAGGCAAATATAATCTACAAACTAACCGTACCAAAGCACAATTCCGATTTTTTTGTAAAAAAACTTAAAAAAAATCTGCCTTCCAAAGTAAAGCCCAAAGTAATCAAAGGCAAAAGCGCAATTTTAGTAAAAATAGACTCGGGAAACGAGATTTCCAAAATACTGATAAACCTAAAACAAACAAAGAGAAAACCGAAGAAAAAAACGGCAAAATACCAATATGAAGAGCCTTTGCCGGAAAAACCCATAGCAAAAAAGAAAAAGAAAAAAATCAAGGTAAAAGGACAGCCTTTGGTGGCGATAATAATTGACGACTGCGGATTGGGACATATGGAATCCTTTGAAAAAGCGCTTACAATTCCATACCCCATAACGTTTGCAATTCTGCCTTTCAGAACATACTCAAAAAAATGCGCATACCTTGCAAACGGGAAAGGCTATCAGGTAATACTTCACATGCCTATGGAGCCTTTAAGTTACCCCAAAGCAGACCCGGGACCGGGAGCAATTTTCAAGACGGACAATAAAAAAGAAATTACGGAAAAACTTGAAAACGCATTCAACAACATAACCTTTGCAAAGGGATTTAACAATCACATGGGTTCTGCCATAACTCAATCACGGTTTGCCGTAAGGGTGATACTTACCTACTCCGAAAAACACGGCAAATTTTTCATTGATTCAAGAACACCGCCGAAAACCGTAGTTGAGGAAGAAGCGGAACATATGGGAATAAAAGTTTTATCAAGAGACGTTTTCCTTGACAACGTCATTGATTACGAGCACATAAAAAAACAACTTGAAGAAACGGTAAAAAAAGCATACCAGCACGGGTACGCAATCGCAATAGGGCACAACTATCCGAAAACAATAGAAATTTTAGCAAAAGAAATGCCGGAAATGGACAGAAAAGTCAACTTTGTGTTTGTGAAGGATTTGTACTATGGAAACTATCAATAAATTCAAAAACATTCTTGAAAACACAAATATAGGCATAATAGAAACAGATTTCAACGGGAAAATAACATATCTGAATAAAAAGGCAAAAAATATTATCGGATTAAGCGCAGACAAAAAAATTCCCGTATATGTCTGGGAAATTCTGAAAAAGGGCAAACCCGAGT
The DNA here is from genome assembly GCA_027067895.1 of Acidobacteriota bacterium. GTDB lineage: Bacteria > Acidobacteriota > Holophagae > Thermotomaculales > Thermotomaculaceae > Thermotomaculum. Next base: position 15,148 of record JAMOUY010000390.1, on the reverse strand, counting down.
TTCAACAAATCGTTGAAATGCTTGAAAAACAACCGGACGGAATTGAAAGTTACGAAACAAAGGTAATAAGCGAGGATATAAAAAACATCTGGGTTGACATAAGCGTTTCCCCGTACAAAGACAAAAACTCAAAAGGATACCTAATTTTCTTCAAAGACGTAACAAGAAAGAAAAACCTTGAAGAAAAGGCAAGAGAAACAACCTTATACCTCAAAAACATACTCAACGACTCGGCGGACGCAATTTTGGGCATTACACTTGAAAACAAAATTTTTCTGTGGAATAAAGGCGCGGAAGAGGTTTACGGATACAAAGCCGAAGAAGTAATCGGGAAACACATTGACATACTGATACCTGAAAACCTTAAAAAAGAAAACGAAGCGGGAAAAATAATAAAAGAAGCATTGAAAAAAGGGTTTTTAAGGAATTACATAACCGAAAGAAAGAGAAAAGACGGGAAAATAATAAAAGTCAACATCACAAGAACGGCAATTAGAGACGAAGAGGGAAGAATTTTCGGATTTTCCGCAATTGTAAGAGACATAACCGAACAGGAAAAAATCCAGCAAAAACTCATTCAGTCCGAAAGGCTTTCAATCGTGGGCAAAATGGCGTCCCAAGTGGCTCACGAGATAAGAAACCCACTTGCCTCAATATCCCTCAATCTTGAACTGCTTGAAGAAGAAATTGAAGAATTAAACCTTTCGTCGGGCAAAAAAACCGAACTTATCTCCCTTATTCAAACAATAAATTCAGAAGTTTCCCACATAAACAACATAACCGACGATTACCTTTCATTTGTCAGAATGCCTGTTTTAAAAAAAGCGAAAATTGATTTAAACGATATTGTAGAGGATATTCACCGCTCTCTAAAAAACTCTCTTTTAACCGCAAAAATAAATTTAATTCACCATAAAACAAAACTTCCGAAAATATCCGTTGACTACAATCAGACAAGAAGGGCTATTCTCAACGTAATAAAAAACGCCATGGAAGCCATCGGCACGGAAGGGGAAATTGAAATATTTTCCCGAATTTACAGAAGCAAAAACATGCTTTGCCTCTACATAAAAGACAACGGCTGCGGAATACCCGAAGACAAACTTGAAAAAATTTACGAGCCTTTTTACACCACAAAAATGACGGGAAGCGGACTCGGAATGCATATAACACATCAAATAATGAAGGAACACGGAGGAGAAATAAGAATAACCTCAACCGAAGGCAAAGGAACAACGGTGGCGCTATGTTTTCCTTTGGGAGGTTAAAATGCTTGCTTTTCTAAAAATTAAAAATCTTGCCATTGCGGACGACATAGAGATTGAAATCCCCGAAGGATTTACAGTTTTAACCGGAGAAACGGGAGCGGGAAAATCCATTATTGTTGACGCAATTTCCCTGCTTTCGGGAGCAAGGGCTTTCCGCGAATTGATTAGAACGGGACAAGAAAAAGCGGTCGTTGAGGGAATTTTTGAAAATTTAAGCGGAGAAACAAAAGAAATCCTTAAAAAACTTGAAATAGACACAGACCAAACCTTTACCGTAAAAAGGGTAATCCTTAAAAACGGGAAAAACCGGGTTTTTGCAAACGACGAACTAATCACGTTAAACCAACTTGCCGAAATAGGCAAAACACTTGTTGAAATTCATTCGCAAAACGACCAAATTCAACTTCTTGACACCGAAAACCACCTGAACTATTTGGACAAATTCGGAAACCACGGAGAGATTCTAAAAAAACTAAACCAAATTCGGGAGCAACTTCTCAAAGAAAAGGAAGAACTGAAAAAATTGAGCATAAGCGAAAAAGAGAAAAATCAGAAAATTGACATGCTTAAATTTCAAATAAACGAAATAAAAGAGTTGGATTTAAAGCAGAACGAAATTGAAGAATTGACAGAAAAGAAAAAATTTCTGAAAAACATGGAAAAAATAAGGGAAAGCCTTGAAACCGCAAACAGCATTCTCAACGGCGAACCGAATCTTTTTGAAACAATAAAAAAACTGCTTTCGTCTATTGAAACCCTTTCCCTTTTCAGGGAAAACCTAAAAACCTATTTACAGGAAACGGACAATTTTCTGCACTCGGTAAAAGAACTTGATTTGGAGATTGCCGACATTGCACTATCCCTTGAAAATCCGGATTTAAGCCTTGACGAAATTGAAAACAGGCTTTATCAGATTGAAAAAATACAGAAAAAATATGGGGAAACATACGAAGAAATAATGAATTTTCTTAAAAATGCGGAAAACGAACTGTCTCTGCTTGAAGAGTTGGACTTTAAACTTAGGGAGCAAAGGCAGAAGGTTATACAAAAAACAAAAGAGTTTCTGAAAATCGCTTCCGTTTTAAGCGAAAAAAGAAAAGAAACAGCAAAAAAGTTTGAAAAACAACTTGAAAAAGAATTAAAACAGTTGGGCATGAAAAACGTTAAAATCAAATTTGACATTCAAACAAAAAAAATCCCTGAAAACGAAGAAGAATACATCAACTTTACCCCTCTTCCGACAGGTATAGACACCTGCGAAATACTCATATCCCCAAACGTCGGAGAGGAATTAAAGCCTTTAACCAAAATAGCGTCGGGCGGAGAATTGTCCAGAGTTATGCTTTCAATCAAGGTTTTGACAAACGACAAAAAGGGAAGGCTAACCGTTTTTGACGAAATAGACACCGGCATAGGGGGAGAAACCGCATTCTACATCGGGGAAAAACTGAAAAAACTTTCCAAAAACAGGCAGGTGCTTTGCGTAACCCACCTTGCGCAGATAGCGTCAAAAGCGGACAACCATTTTCACATAGAAAAGATTGTGTTTGAAGGCAGGACAAAAACAGTGGTAAAATTGTTAAAAAGGGAAGATAGAATTAAGGAAATCGCAAGAATGATTGGAGGAGAAAGGTTTTCGGAAACTTCATTAAAACACGCAAAAGAATTATTAGGGGGAATAAATGAGTAAAACTTTTAGCGTAATAATTATTCTGTTGTTAATCATACTAATCCCTTTTGCCTTCTTTTCGTTTAAAACGGTAAAGGTTGGCGAAGTCGGGGTAAAAACAAGGCTTCTGCCGTTAACGGGCAAACCGGGGATTAGCAAAAAAACCTTAAAAACAGGGCTTTACCTGATAATTCCCTTTGCGGAAAAACTTGACAAATTCAATGCAAGAATACAAAAACTTGACTTTGTTGCGCCCGAAAACATGAAAAGACAAAAAAACAATCAAAACATTTTCGTCCAAACAAGCGACGGAACCTTTGTTTACGTTGACGCAACCTTGCTTTTCAAGGTTGACGAGGAAAACGCATACAAACTTCTTGCAACCTTGGGGCACAACTATATAAACCAAAAAGTCAGACCGGAATTTATAAGTGTTTTAAAGGCAAAGTTAGGCGAATTAAAGGCGGAAGATTTTTTCAACCCCGAAAAAAGGGAAACAAAGGTTAAGGAAGCGCTTGACGAATTAAACAAACGACTTGAAAAAAACGGCATAAAAGCGGTAAATATCTTGGTTAGGGACTATTTTTACTCAAAAGAATACGAAGAAGCCATAAAAGAAAAGAAAATTGCAGACCAAATCCAACTTCTAAACATTGTAAAAACCGAGCAGGCAAAACAGTTGGCAGAACTTAAAAAAACCGAAGCATACGGAGACGCCCTTGCAAAAGTTGAACTTGAAAAGGGAAAGGCGGAAGCAAAAAAAATCAAGGCTGACGCCGACAACTATCTGAAAACAAAAGAAGCCGAAGCGAAAAGAGAGATTGAAATGGCAAAGGCAAAGGGAGACGCTTTAATACAAAAAGCATTTGTAGGACAGGGCGGAAAAAACATTGTCGGGCTTGAAATGGCCGACGTTTTAAAAGGGCTTGACAAAATCATAATTCAATCTGGCGGGAAAAACGGCGTCAATCCCCTTGACGTAAACTCTTTGCTCAAACTTAGCGGGGTGAAAAAATGAAAAAAGCAATAGTAATCCTAATAATTCTTTTAGGCTTGGGGCTTTATTTCTACTCATGCTCAATACACATAGACACCGACGAAGTGGGAGTAAAAATCGTCTATCTAAACCCTTTCGGAAAAACGGGAGTTATCCCGAAAACCTACAATACCGGATATCATTTCTTCTTTCCCCCTTTTACGGGATTTGTAAAGGTTAAAAAAGTTGAGCAGAAACTTGAAATGCTTGCCCACAAAAAAGAAGGCGAAAAATGGGTGGGAAACGACTTAAAACTGAAAACATCGGGCGGAAACGACGTGTGGGTTGATTTAATAGTTACTTGGAGAATAATTCCCGAAAAAGCATACCTTGCCGTTCAAAAAGTAGGAGAAAAGACAGACAAAATTCAAACAAACATAATTAAGCCTATAACAAGGGCGGCGTTAAGGTTTTACTTGGGAAAACTCACAAGCGAAGAGTTTTACGAAGCTGCGAAAAGGGAAAATGCGGTAAAACTCACAAAAGAATTTTTAAACAAAAAACTTGAAAAATTGGGGCTTGAAATAACAGATTTACTTTTAAAGGATTACAGGTTTAACGACAGGTATCAAAAAGCGATTGAGCAGAGAAAAATTTACGAACAAAAAGCACTTGAATACGCCGCATTGACAAAGGCTGCCGCCGAAGACGCAAAAAGAAAACAGTTTGAGGCAAAGGCGGAAGCAAACAAAATTATAGAAAAGGCAAAGGGAGAGTATGAGCAGGCAAAATTAAAGGGAGACGCCATACTCTACGCCGCAAAGAAAAACGCCGAAGCGCTCTTTGCCCTGAAAAAAGCCGAAGCGGACGCGCTAATTGAATTAAACAAGGCTTTAAGCGGAAGCGGGGGAGAAAACCTTGTTGCAAAGAGGCTTGTTGAAAGTTTAAAAGGCAAACAAATAGTAATTGTCCCGGTTAACGACAGCGGCACGGTTTCCTTTGTTGACATAAACTCTCTCTTAAACGGAATAACCGCAAGCAAAATTGCGGAAAAGAAAGCGGAAAAGCAAAATTCCGAAACTGAAAAAAATTCAGAGAAAAAGGAAAACAGCCCTGAAAAAGACAAAAAGGAGACAAAAAAATAATGTGCATAAAAGCGGTTTATCCCGGCTCGTTTGACCCTATAACATACGGCCACATAGACATAATTGAAAGGGGGCTCAAACTCTTTGACAAGGTTGTTGTGGCAATACTGATAAACCCGAACAAAAAACCCCTTTTCACGGTGGAAGAAAGAATTGCAATGATAAAAAAATCCATATCCCACCTTCCCCAAGAAAAAATTGAGGTATCAAGTTTTACCGGACTGCTTGTAGATTACGTCAAAAAGGCAAACGCAAAGGCGATTTTAAGGGGGATTAGGGCAATATCCGATTTTGAATACGAATTTCAGATGGCTTTGACAAACAGAAAACTCTTGAAAGAGGTTGACACGGTATTTATGATGCCCGACGAAAGGTTTTCCTATCTTTCGGCAAACCTTGTAAGAGAGGTTGCCTCATTCGGCGGAGACATTTCCTACTTTGTCCCGAAGCATGTTGAAGAAAAATTAAAAGAAAAATTTAAAAAAGGGGAAAAGAATGTTTGACATTATAGCAATAGCGAAACACTCGGGAATTGTTTCAAAACTTGTAATTTTAGTACTTTTGATTTTGTCCATAGGCTCGTGGAAAATCATATTTCAGAAAATTCTTCAATTTAAAAAAGCGAGGAAACAGTCAAAAGAATTTTTGAGAATTTTCAGAACATCAAACAAATTTAACGAAATCAAAGAGGCGTGCAAGCCTTTTATTTACAGCCCTCAGGCAGGATTGTTCATTGCTGGGTTTTCCGAATTGTCTTTTCAGTTAAAAAACCAATCTTCAACCGTAGGAAAACCTAAAATCAAAAGCCTTGACTCAATCGCAAGGGTGCTTGACAGGGCAAAGATTGTTGAAATCGGAAGGTTTGAAAAATCGCTGAATTTTTTGGCAACAACAGCAGCCGCGGCACCCTTTGTCGGACTTTTCGGAACGGTTTGGGGAATTATTGACGCATTTAAGGCAATAGGAATTCATCAAAGCGCATCTTTGGTTGCTGTTGCGCCGGGTATTGCCGAAGCATTGATAACAACGGCAGCCGGGCTTGTGGTTGCCATTCCCGCACTTTGGGGATACAACCATTTCATAAACCAAATTAAAGACATTTCCGCGGAGATAGAGGATTTTACCCTTGAATTTCTCGGAATTGTTGAAAGGAATTTCTCATAATGGGAGCAACACCTGACAACAACAAAGGCAGACAACTTGCCGAAATAAACGTAACCCCGCTTGTTGACGTCGTTTTGGTGCTTCTAATTATTTTCATGGTTGCGGCGCCTATGATGAAAAGCGGAATAGACATAAACCTGCCCAAAACATCGGCGGGAAAGCCTATTGAAGAAAACAAAACGGTTATAACCTTAAAGAAAAACGGGGAATTGTTAATAGACGACAAAGAGATTCACCCGGGGATTTTTGAGGAAAAAATCAAAAAAATAGCAAAAATCAAAAACGAGGTTTTTTTGCAGGCAGACCAAAGCGTTCCTTACGGCAAAGTAATAAAACTGATTGGCATTATGAAGAAAAACGGAATTGAAAACGTTTCCCTTGTGGTAAATCCCATAGAAGAAAAAAATGGCAAAACTGGCAATTAACGTTTTAATTGAAAACAGAAAAAAAATTGAAAAAGAAAGCAAGGTTTATTCGGTTATATCCTTTCTGCTTCATCTTCTTTTAATTGCCGCAATATTTTTTTTCGCAGGCTACCAAAGGTATAAACAGGCGACAAAACCGAAGGTTTACAGAGTTTCAATAGCAACCCTTCCCTCATTGGGAGGCGGGAAAAACAGCACGGGAAAAACTTCCGTTATTCAGCCTGCAAAAAAAAGTGCCGGAAAAAAGAATAAAAAAAGCGAAACAAAAGCAAAAGCGAAACCCAAAAGAAAAAAGACCAAGAAAAAAGTTAAAGGCATAAATACAAAAAAAGCAAAAAAGAAAACAACAAACACAAAGAAAAAACAAAATATAAATCATTCTCAGGGGAAGAAAGGCAACTCAAACGGAATGCCTAAAAAGGGATTTGCAAACGCATCTTCCTCAATTATGAACCTTGACACAACAAGTTTTGACTACGCATACTATCTGGCAATTGTCAGAGACAAAATAGGAAACAACTGGATTAGGACATACACGGGAAACGGAAAGGTAAAGATTTACTTTAAAATCATGAAAAACGGGGAAATAAAAGACGCGCAGGTTGAGGTTTCAAGCGGAAATCCGGGGCTTGACAAGTTAGCCTTACAGGCTGTTTTGAAATCCAATCCGTTACCGCCTCTTCCCGAAGGTTTCAGGGAAAACTATATAGGAATTCATATTTGGTTTAACTATGAGGAGTAAATTATGAAAAAAATCTTTTTTGCTTTAATTCTGATTCTAATATCAATCCCGTCAATAAGCCAGCAGGAGTTTGAAATAAATCTTTCGGCAAAGGGATACAGTTTAATAAATATTGCGGTTGACAGGTTTAAGGGAAACTTTGCCGAAAAAGAAAAAACAAGAAAAATTTTGATAAAAGACCTCAAACTTTCAGGAATATTTTCCCCTATAAAAGACTACGCAATTGACCTTGTTTCAAACGAAAGGGGTAATAGGTGCAAAAAATTCCTGTCAATTGAGGCAAAAATTCTTGTTGAGGTTTCTTTAACCACGGAAAACAATATGCTTGTTTTAAACGGAAAAGTAACCGACCTTATATCATGCAAACCAATATTCAAAAGGCAATACAAAGGGGAATTAAACACGGCGAAAGAGCTGATTCACACCTTTGCGGACGACATAATTTTTGCGTTTACCGGAACAAAGGGAATATCAAACACAAAGATTGCATTTGTTTCCGACAGGACGGGACACAGGGAAATTTTTATAATGGATTACAACGGAGAAAACATAAGGCAACTTACAAAACTTAAATCCACAACAATTTTCCCGGCAGTTTCCCCCGACAGAAGCGTTATAGCCTTCACCTCGTACAGAGACAACAATCCCGATTTGTTTTTGTATTTTCTCGGACACAGGATAAAGAGAATTTACCACGCCGAAGGAATTGGCTCGACACCGGATTTTTCCCCGGACGGAAAACTTATGGTATTTTCCGCCTCAAAAAACGGCAACACCGACATTTTTCTCTATCATTTAAAAACGGGACAAATGGACCGGCTTACCAAAAGCAGTGCAATTGACACTTCGCCGAAATTTTCCCCAAACGGCAAAGCCATAGTTTTTACTTCCGACAGATACGGCTCACCTCAAATTTACACAATGGGAATTGACGGTCTAAACATAAGAAAAATAAACACAGTCGGCACATACAACGACCAGCCGGCTTGGTCTCCCGACGGAAAATTCATAGCATATTCCTCAATGAAGAAAGGGCGCTTTGACATTTTTCTCTACGATTTTGCCACAGGGAAAAATATCCGACTAACCCACAACATGGGCTCTTGTGAAAATCCGGTTTTTTCCCCGGACTCAAGAAGAATTGCTTTTCAATCAAACAAAACAGGAAAATATCAGATTTACTCTATAAACATAAACGGAAGCAACCTTGTCCAATTGACATTTAAAGGAAACAACACCTGTCCCTACTGGGTAAAATAAAAAACAAAATTTAAAAAAGACAAAACTGCTTACGGACAACAATGTGATAATTTTCTTTTTTCTCTTCCAATTTCCGTAAAAATTTGCTAATTTTAAAAACGGAAGGAATTATATTAAAGCGAGAGGTGAACATGTACTTAATCAAGGAAATCAAAGAAATAGCCCCGAAAATCAAGAAAATGGTTATTGACGCCCCGCTACTTGCCAAAAAGCACAAAGCGGGACAATTCGTTATGGTTATTAACACTGAAAAAGGGGAAAGAATTCCCTTAACAATTGCGGATAAAAATCCCGAAAAAGGAGAAATCACCCTGATTTTTCAGGAAGTGGGAAAATCCACAATAGAAATGGGTTTGAGGAAAGCGGGAGAACACCTTTTTGACATTGTAGGTCCTTTGGGCAAACCCACCCACATTGAAAACTACGGCACGGTTGTTTGCATAGGCGGAGGAGTGGGCACGGCGCCTCTCTACCCGATTGCCAAGAAAATGAAAGAAGAAGGAAACTACATAATCACTATTTTGGGAGCAAGAAACAAAGATTTGTTTATACTTGAAAAAGAAATGGAAGATATAAGCGACGAATTCTACCAAACAACAGACGACGGAACAAAGGGAAGGCACGGTTTGGTAACCGACGAACTGCAAAACCTTATTGATTCCGGCAAAAAAATAGACCTTGTCCTTGCCATAGGACCGGCAATAATGATGAAATTTGTTTCGCTTTTGACAAAAAAATACAACCTTCCCACAATGGTAAGTTTAAATTCAATTATGGTTGACGGAACGGGAATGTGCGGCGCATGCAGAGTATCGGTCGGCGGAGTAACAAAATTTGTCTGCGTTGACGGACCCGAATTTGACGGACATCAGGTAGATTTTGACGAACTTATGAAAAGACAGGCAATGTACAAAGACTTGGAAGAAAAAGCGTTGAAAAAACTGCTGGAAGAATTAAAAGAAAAAGAACCCTGCGGAGGTCATCATGCCAGATAAAAAATGGATACCTCAACCTAAAAAACCCAGAACACCCATTCCTGAACAGAAACCGGAAGAAAGAAGAAGAAATTTCAAAGAAGTTGCATTAGGTTATACCCCCGAACTTGCAATAGAAGAGGCTTATAGATGCCTTCAATGTAAAACCCCCACCTGTATTGACGGTTGCCCGGTTGGAATAGACATCCCCGGATTTATCAGAGACATAGGCGAAGGAAGATTTGAAGACGCATACTACACCTTAAAAAAATACAACTCTCTTCCCGCAGTATGCGGAAGGGTATGCCCGCAGGAAGACCAATGCGAAGAAGTCTGTATTTTAGGAAAAAAATTCAAACCCGTAGCCATAGGAAGGCTTGAAAGATTTGCCGCAGATTGGTTTATGGAAAGCGGGAAAACCGAAGATTTTAAACTTGAACCGCCGACAGGGAAAAAAGTGGCAATAATCGGTTCCGGGCCATCAGGCTTGACCTGTGCCGGAGAACTTGCAAAAAAAGGACACAAGGTTGTTATTTTTGAAGCATTGCACAAACCCGGCGGAGTGCTTGTTTACGGAATTCCTGAATTCAGGCTTCCTAAAAAAATAGTTGAAATTGAGGTTGAAAACCTGAGAAAAATGGGAGTTGAAATAAAAACATCCGCAATTATAGGCAAACTTTTTACAATTGACGAACTGCTTGAAGAAGAAGGATTTGACGCAGTGTTTATCGGCACGGGAGCGGGGCTTCCCTATTTTATGGGCATAAAGGGGGAAAACCTCAACGGAGTTTATTCGGCAAACGAATTTCTCACAAGGGTAAACCTTATGAAAGCCTACATGTTTCCGGAAGCGGATACCCCGGTAAAAATCGGCAAAAAAGTTGCCGTAATAGGCGGGGGAAACACGGCAATGGACGCAATAAGAACAGCGTTGAGGCTCGGTGCCGAAGAAGCATACATTGTTTACAGAAGAAGCGAAGCGGAATTGCCGGCAAGGGAAGAAGAAATACACCATGCAAAAGAAGAAGGCGTTATCTTTCAACTTCTTACAAACCCTGTTGAAATCTTAGGCGATGAAAACGGATGGGTAAGGGCTTTAAAATGCGTAAAAATGAAGTTGGGAGAGCCCGACGATTCGGGAAGAAGAAGGCCTATTCCCATTGAGGGAAGCGAGTTTGAATTCCCCGTTGACACCGTAATTCTTGCAATAGGACAGGGGCCCAATCCCCTTATTCAGGAAACTCAGCCGGATATTGAGGTAAAAAAATGGGGAATAATAAAAATAGACGAAAGCGGGAAAACCTCTAAAAAGGGAGTTTTTGCAGGCGGAGACATTGTTACGGGAGGAGCAACAGTTATTCTTGCAATGGGACAAGGTAAAAAAGCGGCACAAACAATTGACAAATACCTGCAAAGCGGAGAGTGGTAATAAAAATTCAAAGCAAAAAAGAAAGGGGGAAGAAATCTTCCCCCTTTTTTTATCTTCTCCTTCTTATGCTTCTTCTTGAAGAACCAGAAGAGCGAGGGGAAGAATAACTTTTGGGAGTTATCCTTATAGACCTTGAAGAAGAATGTGAACCACTGCTTCCGGAATAAGAATGAGTCCTTCCGGAATTGGAATAAGAGTAAGAATGACTTCTCGTTCCCGATGAATTTGAATTTCCACGAGGAACAATTGTCCTGCGGTTTGTTTTAGGCACAGGTGAATATCTTTGATTTTCTCTTCTCTGTCTATAAACAGGGGTTTCAGAATTTCTATCAATCCTTCTATTCTGCCTGTAAACAGGGACGCTTCTTCCGGAATTTCTTTCAATACTTCTGTTCTGCCTGTAAGTAGGGGTTCTTCTTTGAGAATTTCTTTCTATCGTTCTTCCGTTTCTTATTACAGGAACATCACCGCTTCTGTTTTTTCTCTCAATACTTCTTCCCGAATTATTGGGAGATATTTTTCTTTCGCTGTTCCTTCTTTCAATTCTTCTTTCATTTCTAATTACGGGAGTTCTATCCCTGATAACTCTTGAACCTGCACGGGAACTTCCTCTTTCTATAACTCTCGGCTTAACAACATCGCGCCTTCTTTCAATTGAGCGGGAGTTTCTTCTTCCGTCTCTTGGAGAAATTACCGACCTGTCTCTAACTCTGCCGATTGTCGTAATTCTTTCCCCGTTTCTTACCGTTTTTTTCCTCATGCGTGTAATATTTCTCTCAATAACCTGTCTTGTAACAGGCTTTCTTATTGCTCTTACAACAGCCTCACGAGGGTTTTTCCTCAATACGGCAGGGTCGGGAAGAATAGGATTTCTAACGGTTACAACTCTTCTGTTTGCTGGAATTGGAGCGGTTCTGTATCTGATTCCTCTTCTGTAAAATCTGTCAACGGGAGCGTAAACGACTCTTCTTCTATATCTAATTGGATATCTTATAACTCTTCCCCTGTAATATCTGCAAGGATACCAACCTACATAGTTATCCCAATAATTCCAAGTTACCCAAGCAGGAGAATACCACACATCGGGAACCCATACCCATCCGAAAGAAACCGAAAAATTCCAATAACCGTAATGAAAAGGAGCATAGCCCCAAGGATAATAGGACACCCAAGTCATACCGAAGGGAGACCATACCCATCTTCCGTAAGAGTAAGGAACCCAATCCGTTTCAACTATATAGGGACGCCAAACGTAAACCTCAACACTATCGTCGTAAACCCATGTGCCGTAAGAATCCAACTCATAAACATAATGCCTTATCTTTCTTGGTACATATTTTTCACTAACCACAACTTTTCTTTTATAGGAATTTGCCGCCCACAAATCAAATTCGTCTCTGTCAAACGTATTGAAAACAAACGTTTGAACAGCGCCGTTGGAGTTTACAATAGCCGCCTCACCCGACCTTACAATCTTTGCACCCTGACTCACATCAATTTCCGCCTTGCCGCTTACAACCTTTACGTCTGTTTCAAAACCGTTTTTATCTATTCTGTACTGTCCGTGTTGAAGAATAAAAACGGTTGCGTCCTCGGTATCTATTCTAAAAGTCCTGCTTCCGAAATCATCAGAATCCGAAACATCATAGTAAATCTTTCCACCGTAAAGCCTTACAATCATTGCAAAAGATTGTTTGCTTCCGTCAATTTCAAGGAATTCAACTTTTGTGTCTTCCCCTACCTTTAAAAGAGTACCGTCAATAAACTGAATAACCGCCCTGCTATCGGGAGATGTTTTAAGCACATCAAGAGGGTTTAAAGGAAGATTGGTATCCGCCTTTTCAAGTTGATATGAATCCCTATAAACATTTACGCTTCCCTCAACCTCGGCAAGCCTTGCAAAAGAAGCCCCTATGCCGTAAAGGTTTTCATCAGCCGAAGTATTGGCAAAAGCCAAAAAACCCAACATCGCAAAACTTAAAACTATTAAAATCTTTTTCATTTTCAACCCCCAAAATGTTTTTTCACTTTTATATTAAGCAAAAATAATGCCAATTTATTGTTTTCTGCCCCTTGACTTTATAGGCAAAACTATATAAGATAGTGTTGACTATAAAAACGCCGAGGAGGATAAGGTGAAAGAAAAATTATCAAAAAGCCTTGAAGATTACTTGGAAGCAATACTGATAATCACAAACAACAAAGGCGAAGTAAGAGTAAAAGACTTAATGGATTTTTTCAATTACAAAGTCTCTTCGGTAAATCAGGCAATTAAGCAATTGAAAAACAAAAATCTTGTTGAGCATGAAAGTTACGGAAGCATAAAACTTACCAAAAAGGGAAAAGAAACAGCAGAACAAATCTATGAAAAACATCTCGCTCTTGTTAAATTTCTAAATTCCGTTCTTGGCATAGAAAAAGAAATAGCCGAGCACGACGCATGCTCTTTTGAGCATTTTATTCACGGGGAAACACTTAAAAAACTTGAAAAACTTACCGATTTCTTCAAAAAAAACCACGAGTGTTTAAACTTACTAACAAGGTATCTGGGGGAATAAAATGAAAGAACTTATTTTAGTGGGACAGCCTAACAGCGGCAAAAGCACATTTTTCAACGCATTATCGGGATACAAGGCGCTTACGGGAAACTTCCCCGGTGCAACGGTTACCTATCAGGAAGGAGAGTTAAATTTATTCGGAAAAATTTATAAAATCGTTGACCTTCCCGGCACATATTCCCTTATCCCTCAGGACAAAGCGGAAGTTGAAGCAAAAAAATTCCTTGTTCAACATTTCAATGCAACAATTATAAATATTGCCGACGCTTCGGTGCTTGCAAGAAGCCTTGAACTTACCATTGAATTGATAGAACTTCAAAGGCCTATGGTTTTGGCGCTGAATATGATAGACGTGGCAAAAAGAAAAGGACTGATTATTGACACAAAAAAACTTGAAAACCTTCTTGATATCCCCTGCATACCGACTTCCGCAAAAAGAGGAACGGGGGTTATTGACGTAATCAGAGCGGCAAATAAAAATAAAATTCCCGAAAAATCCATAACCTTAAAATTCCAAAAAGACGTGGAAGAAACCATACTGTCCCTTGCCAAAAAAATATCAAAAGAAACAACAGACGAATTGAAAACACCGGCAAGGACAATAGCCATAAGATTGATTGAACAAGACCCGTATTACACAGAAGTTGTAAGCAAACTCTCACCAAAAGCAATAAAAGAAAGTGAAAAAGCAAGAAAAAAACTTGAAAAAGAGCACGGAAAAGAGGCAAAGTTTGTAATTGCGGCTGAAAGACACAACCTTGCAATGGAAATTTTTGAACAGGTTACAACCTTTTCAAAGTCAAACGAAACAATCTCATTCGGAGACAAAATTGACAATGTTATTCTTCACCCATTTTTCGGGTACGTAATTCTAATTGCAGTTTTTTACGGATTATTTTCCCTAATATTCAACCTGGGAGCACACTTTGAAGGAATAATAATAGGAAAATTTGATATGTTAAGTAAATTTATTGAAAACTCTGTCCCAAACAAAATGCTTGCACTAACACTAATAGGGCTTACTCAGGGAGTAGGCGGTGCGCTTGGAATAGCCCTGCCGTACATTGTGCCATTTTTAATAGGGCTTGCAATACTTGAAGATACGGGATACATGGCGAGAATTGCATTTTTGGCAGACTCAATAATGCACAAAATCGGACTGCACGGTAAAGCGGTTGTTTCCTTTGTGCTTGGATACGGATGTTCAATCCCGGCGGTTATGGCCGCAAGAAACCTTGAAAACACAAGAGACAGGGTTATTACTGCCGCTTTATCCGTTTTAATCCCCTGCTCGGCAAGAACGGTAATTATATTCGGGCTTGTGGGATTTTATATAGGCAAATGGTATGCAATCGCGCTTTACATAGTAAACATTTTGGTAATAGGCATAATCGGAAAAATACTTACAAAAATTGACAAAAAAATCGTGCCCGGCCTTGTACTTGAAATACCAGAATACCACATGCCTGTGCTAAAAAACGTTCTTATCAAAACATGGATAAGAATTAAAGATTTTATAACCGTTGTTCTTCCTCTCT
>JAMOUY010000389.1 GCA_027067895.1 Acidobacteriota bacterium | reverse complement strand
AAACTCAACCCTTTCAAAGGGGATAACCGTAAAAATAAAAAAGGTTAGAGGTAAAAGCAAAATTAAAAACCTGAATTATGGCGATGAGGAGTTTTTTCCTTCCCACAATCCTTCCCTGAAAATTGTTTCTCTGCTTTTGGAAAATTTGGGGATTGAAAACGGTGTAAGGATTGGGTTTAAATCAGATTTCCCGCAGGGCTCGTCTTTGGGCGTTTCTTCTTCCCTTCTTGTAGGGTTGTTTTACGGATTGAAAAGGTTGTTTAATTTGAAAATGTCTTTGCCTAAAACGGTTGAATTTTTAAAAAACGTTGAGACAACTTTGATAAACTATCCCGCGGGGTTACAGGATTACCTTGCGCCGCTTTACGGAGGGACAAACGCATTCTACTTCGGCGCGAAAGGGTATAAAAGAGAAAAAATCCGTCTTTCCAAAACAATTTCCGACAGTTTTCTCTTCGTTTATACTGGTAAAAGCCATTTTTCAGGCGCACCAAACTGGGAGTTGTTTAAAGGCTTTTTTGACGGAAACAAGTCTATAAAAAAAGGCTTTGAACATATTTACCAAAACTCTAAAAAAATCCTTCAAACTATTGAAAAAAAGGATGTAAAATCGCTAGGTAAATTTTTAAAAGAGGACTTTGAAACAAGGAAAAACATGCTTTCCTCTCTTGTCCCGAATATTCCCCTCTTTTCTCAACTTGACGAAATTGATTTTGTTTACGGATACAGGCTTTGCGGCGCTGCTGCGGGAGGGACGGTTGTTGTTGTGGCCGATAGGGAAAAAAAGAGGAAGTTAAGGCAACAACTTGAAAAATTGGGATACACGGTTTTTGATTGCGTGCAAAAAAATATCAAGGTTGGAGAAATTTAAGTGTCTAACGTAAAGCCCGACAGGGTAAAAAACTATTTAACGGTAAGCGCTTTAACGGGAATTATAAAAAAGAAACTTCTTACTTCCGAATTGATGCAGATTTGGGTGTTGGGAGAGATTACCGACTTAAAGTCTTTTGTCAGGGGAAAGCACGCTTACTTTTCCTTAAAAGACGGGGACGCGCTTTTAAACTGCGCCTTTTTTGCGGGAAACAACAGGTTTTATAACGGCATTCTTGAAAACGGAATGAAGGTTTTTGCCTTCGGTTCAATAGACGTTTACGCCCCCCGCGGAAGTTATCAACTTATTGTCAGGCAGATTATTCCCGCGGGAGAAGGCGAGTTTGCTTTAAAAATCAAGGCGTTGGAAGAAAAGTTTAAAAAAGAGGGGCTTTTTGACAGAAAGAGGCCTGTACCCGAATTGCCGGAAACAATCGGTTTGATTACATCAAAGCACGGGGCGGCAATAAAGGATTTTTTAAAAATGGCAAAAGAGGTGCCTTATCTCAAAATCATTCTTTTTCCAGCGCTTGTGCAGGGAGAGGAAGCGCCTGCCACAATTATTGAGGGAATAAGAAAACTGAACGAGATAGAAGAGGTTGAAGTTATAGTCATCACAAGGGGTGGCGGAAGCGAAGAGGATTTAAGGTGCTTTTTTGACGAAAACCTTGTAAGGGCTATTTATGCCTCAAAAAAGCCGGTAATTTCGGCAGTGGGACACGAGAGGGACGTTGTTTTTACCGACAGAGTTGCGGATTTGAGAAAGGCGACACCAACCGATGCGGGAAAGTTTTTTGCCGAAGCGTATAAAAAAACCTTGCACAATTTCAAAAAACTTTCTCTGCTTCTTGAAAGAAGAATGAAACTTTGGGTTGAGAAAAATCCCGACAGGGAAAAGATAAAATCATTTGCGTCAAGCCTTATGTTTTTGTCAGAGTCTTTTTTGAATTCAAAGACTCAGAGGCTTGATTCTCTCAGGGAATCCCTTGAAAGGGCAGTAAACAAAAACCTTGATGGAAAAGAGGCAAAACTAAACACTCTGTCAATAAAAATAAAACCCGAAACGCTTTTAAGCGGATTTAACACAAGAAAAGAGAGGCTTTTAAAATTTAGGACAATTCTTAAAAGCGCAATGGACAGAAAAATAGAAAACCTGTCCGGCGAAACAGCAATGTTGAAAAACCGTCTAAACGGCGGTATGAAAAGTTTGTTAAGCCACAAAACCCATTTGTTTAAGGAAACTTCCGCAAGGTTAAGCATAGGTTTGATAAAGAGAGAGGTTGAAAAAAGAAATCAGAAACTTGCTTTTTTAAAGGATAAAATGAAAAACAGGGCGGAAAATGTTTTGAAAAACAAAGGTGTAAGTTTGTCAATGCTTGCCGAAAAATTAAACGATTTGTCCCCGTTAAACACGGTGGCGAGAGGTTATGCCATTGTGAAGGACGAATACGGAAAGGTTGTCAAATCCGTCAGACAGGTGAAAGAGGGAGATTTGGTTGAAATCAGTGTTAAAGACGGAAAACTTGACTGCAACGTAAAGAAAATTAAAATAAATCCCGATGAGAGGTGATTATGGCAAAGTTTGAAGAAAAGTTAAAAAAACTTGAAACAATTGTTGAAAAACTTTCAAGTCCCGACCTTCCCCTTGACGAGTCTTTGAAACTTTTTGAAGAAGGGGTAAATCTTGTAAAAGAATTAAATGAAGAGTTAAACAGGGCGAAGGGAAGGGTTGTTGAGTTTCAAAAGTATCTTGAAGAAATCGGAGATGAAGACGTAGAAAAATCGGATGAGGAAGAATTGCCCGATGACGAGAATGTCCCTTTCTGATTATCTGAAAGAAAAAATCGCTTTTTTTGAAAAAGAGGCTGAAAAACTCTTTCCCGAAGCGCTTCCCGATGCGGAAGTTGTCGAAAAGGCAATGAAATATTCTTTTTTTGCCGGGGGAAAGAGATTCAGGCCTGTGCTTGCCATGTCTGTATGCGAAGCAATAGGGAAAGAGCTGGAATACATAATTCCCGCATGCGTTGCGATAGAGATGGTGCATACCTATTCCCTTATTCACGACGATTTGCCCGCAATGGACAATGACGATTTCAGAAGGGGAAAGCCGTCTAACCACAAGGTTTTCGGCGAAGCAATGGCAATTCTTGCGGGAGACGGTTTGCTTACCGAGGCTTTTTACATTGCTTCCCGTTATCCGGAAAAAGATGAGTTTACAAAGGGCAAACTTGAATTTGTAAAACAACTTTCCGATTCTGCCGGCATTAGGGGAATGGTTGGCGGACAGGTTATGGATATTCTTGAAGAAAAAGAGTTTTCGGAAGATTTTTTGAAAAAACTTCACTCTGCAAAAACAGGGGCAATGATAAAACTTTCGGCACTTGCGCCTTTAATAGTTTTTGACGATTACTCTTTTTATGAAAATTTTAAAAATTACGGCGAAGGGTTGGGACTGCTTTTTCAGATAACCGACGATATTCTTGACGTTGAGGCAACAAGCGAGCAGTTGGGAAAAACGGCAGGAAAAGACGAGAAGCAGAACAAATTGACTTTTGTTAGTCTGTTTGGGCTTGAAGGTGCAAAGAAAAAGGCTTTGGAAACCCTTGAAAAAATAAAGCAAGATATTTCAGAAATTCCAAACAACACCTATCTTTTGCAACTTGCCGACTATGTTTATTCAAGGAAAAAGTAATGACTTTATGGGAGATTTTCCTTGTAAGCCTTTCGTTGGGCGCTGATGCCCTTGCGGTTTCCGTTTCCCTGTCCGTTTTTTTGAAAAATCCGACTTCAAGGCAGAAGTTCAGGGTATTCTTTCACTTCGGGCTTTTCCAATTTCTGTTTCCCCTAATCGGATACTATCTTGTCGTTTTTTGGAATATAAAATCAGGGTATTGGGGAAAACTTATAGCGGGGGCTATCCTTGTTTTTCTTGGGATAAAAATGTTTCTTGAAGGCTTTAAGGAAGAGGAAGAAAAACTGTCTTCCAAAGGCGATTTGACAAAGGGATTGAGCCTTATCCTTTTTTCCGCGGGAGTAAGCATTGACGCAATGAGCGTAGGCGTTTCCATGGCTCTTTTAAAACAGGGAATTTGGCTTCTTGCAACCCTTGCGGGAATTTTAACGGCAATTATGTCTTACTTTGGCATAACATTCGGCAGAATTATTGGAAGCAGGCTTGGGAAATACACCGAGTTTGCCGGCGGGCTTGTGTTAATTCTTTTGGGCTTGAAGATAGGATTTATAAAATGACACGCATTTCCCCCGAGACGCGTATTGAAAGTTTGAAATTTAGGGGATTGGGCGAAAAAACAGTCCAAAGGCTTAAAAAGAAAGGTTTGCATACCGTTGAGGATTTGCTTTACTTTTTCCCCTTGAAATACAATGAGTTATCCAATTTCAAAAAAATAGGGCAGACATTTTCGGGAGAAAAAGTATCTTTAAAAGTAAAGGTCAAGACAAAGAGGTTTAGAAAGAGTTTCAGGAAAAAAATTCCCATGCTTGAAGTAATTGCGTCGGATGAAACCGGAAGCATAAAACTTGTGTGGTTTAACCAGCCTTACCTTGTGCCTATGATTAAGTCCGGCGGGGAGATTATTGTTTTCGGAAAAACCGAGTGGCGAAACAACGATTATACAATGGTAAATCCGGTGGTAAGGTTTATTGACCCGCAATCTTTTTCCCGGTTAAAACTTGAAATTGAGCCTGTTTACTCTCAGATAGAAAAGGTTTCAAACGCTTTTTTGAAAAAACTTGTTTCCCATGTTTTGGCAAACACCTTTCCGCTTGATTTTTCCTTTCCCGAAGAAATCGGAGATAAATACAATTTTCCGTCAAAGCGAGAATGCTTTAAGGGAATTCATTTTCCGCCTACCGTTGAAGAGGTAAAAAAGATTGAAAAATTTGATTCCGTTTTTCAAAAAGCGTTGATTTTTGAGGAACTTTTTGAGTTTTTTCTTGGAGTTTTTGCGCTTACAAAAAAGGAAGACACGGTCAAAAAAGAAAAAATTGTTGTAAGTGCGGAAAAATTTGGGAATATGGAAAAACTTCTGCCATTTACCCTTACCGACGAACAGAAGAGGGTTTTGAAAAATATCTTTGCCGTTTTTGAAAGGGGAATGAGGCTTGTCCGCCTTGTGCAGGGCGATGTCGGTTCGGGTAAAACCGTTGTTTCGGTGCTTGCGTCTTATCCTTTTCTTGAAAAAGGCTATCAGGTTGCCTTAATGGCGCCGACAGAAATACTTGCGAGACAGCATTTTAACACAATAAATTCAATCCTTTCAAAGGCCGGAATACCTGTTTTTTTATTGACCGGAAGCACGCCTTTGAAGGATAAGAAAAAAATCTATGCAGGCCTTGAAAGCGGAATGATAA
>JAMOUY010000388.1 GCA_027067895.1 Acidobacteriota bacterium | reverse complement strand
TCTAAATATGTAATAACCGATTAAAACCAAAAACCCGAGCGCCATAACAAAAGCATAGGTTTGAACATAGCCTGTCTGAACCTTTCTGAAAAGATAGCCTATGCCCTCAACAGCCTGTCCGACAATGTTAACAAGGCCGTCCACCACAATTCTGTCAAAGTATCCGCTTGCTTCGGAAATATAGATTGTAAAGTGTCTTGCCCCGTTAACTATACCGTCAACAACCCATACGTCAAACCCCCAAAGCAGTGTTCCCAAATTCTTTGTGGCCTGAACAAAAAGCGCTTCGTAAATTTCATCAACAAAGAATTTATTGTGAACCACATGGAAAACACCTTGAAAGGTTTGAACAAACTTTTTCGGCAATTCCGGGTTTTTAATGTAAAAGAGATAGGCAATGCCTATGCCTATAAAGGCAATAAGTATTGACAAACCCATAAAACCGAATTCAACAGCCTCGCTTGCATGGTGAGTGGCATGCAGAAAAGACGGATGCCTTAAAGCAGGTTCTAGCCACTCTTCAAGTAGATTCGGAATATGCCCCAAATATTTGCCTAAAAGATGGGGAAATCCGAGATAACCGCCTAATATTGAACCGCCTGCAAGAATAATCAAAGGCCAAGTCATAACTGCCGGAGATTCGTGAATATGCTTCTTTTCCTCTTCCGTCCCCTTAAACTCTCCGAAAAATGTCATAAAAACAAGCCTGAACATGTAAAATGCCGTAAAGCCAGCTGCAACAGCGCCTAAAAACCAGTAAAAGAAGTAAATCTTATGGCCGTAAACAATAGCCATTTCGGCGTTTTTCCAGAGAATTTCGTCTTTTGAGAAGAAACCGGACAATCCGGGAATACCCGCAATAGCAAGGGTTGCTATGAGAAAAGTCCAGTATGTTTTGGGCATCAATTTTCTCAATCCGCCCATATTTCTCATATCTTGCGGGTCTTTGTGGTGTTCGTGTGTTTTATGATAAGCATGGTGCATTGCGTGAATTACCGAACCAGAACCGAGGAAGAGACACGCCTTAAAGAAAGCGTGAGTCATAACGTGGAAAATTCCAGCCCAGTAAGCGGCGGCACCCATAGCCATAAACATATAACCCAACTGCGAAACCGTTGAGTATGCAAGAACCTTTTTTATATCGTATTGGGCAGTGCCTATTATTGCAGAGAACAAAGCGGTTGTTGCTCCTATAAGCCCCACAACCATTAAGGCAATAGGCGCGTTTGAGTAGATTCCGCTTGACCTTGCAATCATGTAAAGACCGGAAGTTACCATTGTCGCAGCGTGAATCAGCGCTGAAACAGGGGTTGGACCCGCCATTGCGTCGGGAAGCCAAACATAGAGCGGAATCTGAGCCGATTTTCCCGTTGCGCCTATAAAAAGGCACACGCCGATAATGTTGAAAAGCATCTGTCCGGAAAGATGAATTCCGGCAAAGTTGAAACCTGCCTGATAAACCTCGGCAACCCTTGACGCTACTTGGTCAAAGTTTAACGAGCCGAAGGCAACGAATATAAACATCAAACCAACGGCAAAACCGAAGTCTCCGACCCTGTTTACAACAAACGCTTTCTTGCCGGCGTCGGAAGCAAACTTTTTATCGTAGTAATAACCGATAAGAAGATAGGAACAAAGTCCGACACCTTCCCATCCGATAAACATCATCAAATAGTTTCCACCTAAAACAAGGATAAGCATTGAGCCCATAAAGAGGTTAAGGTATGCAAAATACCTCGCAAAACCTTCCTCTTCCCACATATAGCCTATTGAGTAAATGTGGATTACAAAGCCAACGCCCGTAACTATTAACCCCATAACCGCTGACAGGGGGTCAAGTTTAAACTCAAAGGCAATGTTAAACACAGCGTTCAAATTGTTTGAAATATGGGCTGCACCCACGTTTATCCAGTCAAAAAGATGAACGCTGAAATTTCTCGCCTCAGACGGAAGTTGAGCAAGTTCGTAAACAGAAAGAACCATTAGAATAAAAGACAGGGCAACCGAAGCGTTGGCAATAAAAGCAACCGTTTTTTTGGAAAACCTGTTTCTGCCAACAAGCCCGTTTAAAAAACTTCCTACAAAAGGAAACAGCGGAATTAACCAAATATACTTCATAAACATAGGCCTATCCCTTCAACTCGTTAAAATAATCTATTTGAACAGAGTTTTTATTCCTGTAAAGAGCCACCGCGATTGCCAGGCCTATGGCCACCTCGCTTGCCGCAACGCACATAACAAAAATGGCGAAAACCTGACCCGCCACATTGTCCAAATACCTTGAAAAAGCAATTAAGTTTATATTTGCCGCATTCATCATCAATTCAAGAGACATAAGCATAATAAGTGCGTTTCTCCTGATTAAAACACCTAAAACCCCTATTCCGAAAAGAATTACAGAGTAAACTAAAACATGACTTACCGGTATCATTGTTCCGCCCCCGATTTTGTAAGAATTATTGCACCTATCAAAGCAACCAACAAAAGAACCGATGCAATTTCAAAGGGAAGTATAAATTTTGTGTAAAGGCTCATAGCCACTGCTTCGGTGCTTCCCCCCGCAACAATGTTGCTTACAACCTTCGGCGCCTCGCCGAAAGGCATTGTTAAAAAGGTTGCTCCCAAAATCACTATGAGAAGAATTACCAGAATAATTGAGAAAAGGGAATAGGTGTTGTAAAGCCTCAAATTTTCAAGTTTGTGCAGAGCGACCAGCAATACCACAAAGAGGAAGAGAACAATAATTCCCCCCGCATAAACCAGCAACTGCACAGCCGCAAGAAATTCGGCGTCAAAGAGAAGATAAACTCCCGCAATAAGCACCATGGTGAAAAGCATTGAGATTACCGAATGCACCGCGTTTTTGGAAAAAACAATTCCCAAAGCGGTTGCAACGCTCAACCCCATAATGATGTAAATCAAATAATGGGACAAAAACTGAGTTAACGCTTCCATCTACCCCCCCTTACTTCTTGTACTCCACCTTAGGGGTGGGAACATACATTTTTTCTTTGGTAAAGTAAAAATCCTTCCTTGAATACTGAGCAAGTTCATACTCGTTGTTCAACTCAATTGCGTCAAAGTTGCATGATTCAACGCAGAGTCCGCAGAATATGCATCTGTCCATGTTGAAGTTGTATTCCTCGGGATACCTTGTTTTCCTGCCCTCTTTTTTCGCAGGCTTAATCTCAATAACCTGTGTGGGGCAAATTCTCACGCAAGCCATACAGCATACGCACTTGTCTTCCCCGTTTTCATCTTTCAACAAAGTAAGCCTGCCTCTAAACCTCGGATAAACTTCAAGTTTTTCTTTCGGATACTGCACGGTTACCGTTTTCTTAAACTGATGCTTAAAGGTAACCGCGGCGCCTTTTATCAAATCTTTGTAATTGAACGTTTTTACAAAATTAACTAACCCCTTCACTTTGCCACCTCTCACTTCAACAAAAAGAATGCGGTAATAAAAATGTTAATTAAAGTCAGCGGAATAAAAAACTTCCATCCGATAGCCATTAACTGGTCGTATCTGTATCTCGGATAGGTTGCCCTTATCCACAAGAAACCGAAAAGAAATGCACCGACCTTCAAAGCAAACCAAACGAAAGGCGGAAGGTGCAAAAATTCAAGATAAGGAATTGGCAGCCAACCCCCCAAGAAACATATAGTGGCAATTGCGGAAACCACAATCATGTTTGCGTATTCCGCAAGATAGAAGAAAGCAAACTTCATTCCCGAATACTCCGTATGAAATCCCGCAACCAATTCTGTTTCAGCCTCGGGCAAATCGTAAGGTGCCCTGTTTGTTTCCGCAACTGCGCATGCAATGTAAACCAAAAACGCAAGTATCTGCGGAATAAAAAACCACAAATGTTTTTGAGCCTCAACAATTCCCCTTGTTGAAAGGGTATTTGCCATCATAACAGGGCCAACCAAAGCAAGGGTTAGAGGCACTTCGTAGGAAACCATTTGAGCGGCAGAACGAAGACCGCCCAAAAGCGGATATTTTGAGTTTGAAGCCCAACCGCCTAAAAGTATTCCGTAAATTCCTATTGAAGAAATTGCCAATATGTAAAGAATTCCTATGTTTAAATCCGCAATTACAGCCGATGTAGGCTCTTTTAACAAACCGAAAAATGTTGTTTCGTTCCCCCAAGGCACAACGAGAAAAGAAAGCAAAGCGGGAACAATGGCTATTGTGGGGGCTATCCAGTAAACGAATTTGTCAGCCTTTAACGGAATTATGTCTTCCTTCAAAAACAACTTCAAACCGTCCGCAATAGGCTGCAAAATACCGTAAGGTCCAACCCTCATTGGTCCAAGCCTTACCTGCATAAAAGCAATTACCTTTCTTTCGGCATAAGTCAAAAACAAAACAACAAGCAATACCACGAGAAAAACCGCAAGGATTTTAGCGGTAGGCAGCAGTATATACGCAGTGGTAAAATCCATAACTTCCCCCTACCTGTCTATTTCGCCTAAAACCACGTCAAGGGTTCCTATAATTGCAACAACGTCGGCAACCATATGTCCTTTGCACATAGGCTTCAACCCTTGAAGGTTAACAAAAGAAGGCCCTCTAACTTTCAGTCTGTAAGGACCTGTGCCTTTACCGTCGCTAATAAGGTAATATCCCAATTCGCCTTTCGGCGCTTCAATTGAGTGATAAACCTCTCCTTTGGGAAGTTTAAGATTTCTCGGAACCTTTGCAATGTAATCTCCCTCGGGCATTCCTTCAAGAGCCTGCTGAACAATTTTCAAAGATTCCCTCATTTCCTTCATTCTTACCTTATACCTTGCGTAGGTATCGCATCCGTCTTCAACGGCAACTTCCCAGTCAAACTTATCGTAAACCTCGTAAGGCTCAACCTTTCTAATGTCGTAAGGCACTCCCGAGCCTCTCAAAATAGGTCCTGACAAACCCAAATTTATTGCGTCATCTCCCGAAATAACGCCGACGCCGATTGTCCTCTTTTTCCAAATTCTGTTTTCGGTAAGCAAGTCTTCGTAATCTTCCATTCTTGAAGGAAAAATATTGATAAACTCTTTCACTTTTTTGTCAAATCCCTCGGGAATATCCTCTTTCAAACCGCCGTATCTGAATGTAGTGGTTAAAAGCCTTCCGCCCGTGTACATCTCAAACATGTCAAGAATCATTTCCCTTTCGCGGAAAGCGTAAAGGAAAACCGTCATTGCGCCTATATCAAGGGCATGTGTCGCAAGCCACAACAAGTGGGACGCAATTCTGTTTAACTCGGTTAAAAGCACCCTGAAATACTGCGCTTTGGGCGG
>JAMOUY010000387.1 GCA_027067895.1 Acidobacteriota bacterium | reverse complement strand
CAACTCCTCGTCCGGTTCGTGGTGGTCGGTTATAATTACGTCAATTCCCATTTCGTGAATTTTTCTTATCTCGTCTTTTGCCTTAACCCCGCAGTCAACGGTAATTAAAAGGGAAAAAGGCTTTTCCTGATAAACTTTTTCAACCTTCTCAACTTTAACACCGTATCCGTCCTGAAACCTATTTGGCAGGGCATAGCGCACCTTTCCGCCCAACTCTTCCAAAACTTTTTTCAAAACAACTATTGATGTAATGCCGTCAACGTCGTAATCACCGTAAATCACAATATTTTCGCCGTTTTTGATTGCTTTTTCTATCCTTAAAACAGCGTCTTTTATCCCCCTTAACTCTTCCGGATTTTTAAAATTCTGTTTTGTGCCGTGAAAAAAAACCTCTGCTTTTTCCACGGTATCTATTCCTCTCATGCAGAGAAGTTCGCCCACAAAACGGGGGATATTAAGTTTTTTCACTATATCATCAAGATTTTCCTTGTTGAATTTAGTAAACTCCCACCTAAACTTCATGCTTCAACTTCCAAAAATTCTCCGATTTTTCTAAATCGCAAATATCTGTCATTAACAATTTCGGTAATAGACATCTTATTTAATTCGTTCAGGGTTTTCAAAATATGCTCTTTTAGGCTAAACGCGGTTTTTTCATGGTCAACATGAGCACCGCCCACAGGCTCTGGCACAACTTCGTCAATTATTCCGAATTTTTTTAAATGATTTGCCGTAAATTTTAAAGCCCTTGCCGCTTCGTCCGCCTTTGAGGCGTCTTTCCATAGAATTGACGCACACCCTTCGGGGGAAATTACGGAATAAATTGAATATTGAAGCATTAAAACCCTGTTTGCGACGGCAATTCCAAGCGCTCCGCCGCTTCCCCCTTCGCCGATAATCACCGTTATAACGGGCACCCTCAACTTTGACATCTCCCTCAAATTGCGAGCAATAGCCTCAGCCTGCCCCCTTTCCTCAGCGTCAATGCCGGGATATGCACCCGGGGTATCAACAAAGGTTATTATGGGACGCTTGAATTTCTCGGCGGTTTTCATTATTCTCAACGCCTTTCTGTATCCTTCCGGCCTCGGCATTCCGAAATTCCTGTATATTTTTTCCTTTGTATCCCTCCCCTTTTGCTGACCTATTATGCAAACAGGCATTCCTTCAAAAGAGGCAAAACCGCCGATGATGGCTTTATCGTCCCCGAAAAGTCTGTCTCCGTGCATTTCAACAAAATCTTGAAAAATCATTTTTACATAGTCAAGAAAAAACGGCCTGTTGGGATGCCTTGCAACCTGAGTAATCTGCCACTCGTCAAGGTTTTTGTATATTTTTTTTCTCAATTGCTCTATTTTTTCTTCAAGTTCTTTTATTTCCTGCTCTTTGCCAAAGGTTTTTGCAGTTTCCAATTTTTTCTGATAATTCACAAGTTCTTTTTCAAAAGGCAAAAAGTACAACCCCATAAATACACCCCTATTTTCAATCTTATTAGATTTTTACAAAAATATAGGTATATGTCAACAAAAAGGCTGAAAGTGAAAATTGTCTAAAAGAAACAAATTACTTGCTTTTGACAGAGAAATCAATTTTTCCAAATCGTTTTTATCATAGGCAAATCGCTTAATTCTCCAAACCTAATCAGATTATCAATTTCTTTTCTATTCATTCCCAACTTTTCAAGGTGATTTATTGCGCCTTTCATTGATGTATTTGCGTCTCTGCACGACAGAAGTCTTACTTTCCATGCTTCAACCGCAAGGTTTTTATATTTTTCTTTTTCTTTTTTGTTTTTCGCCTTTGCCATCAATTTTTCATATAAATAGGCAAGATTGTTTGCAGCCTTTCTGTTTGACGGGTCAAGGATTAAAGCCCGAATATAGGCATTTTCGGCCGCCTTTGAATCCCTGTTGCACTGCCATGCAATTCCCAAATAATTCCATACTTCCGAATTTTCCGGACTAATTTCCATAGCCTTTTCTGCGTAACTTAATTGTTCTTTATACCTTCTCTGCATTCTTGCCGCTTCGGTTAGCCCCATATAGGCGGAAAATTCGGTGTCGTCATACTCCAATGCTTTAAGAAAAAACTCTTCCGCCGCGTCAGGTTTTTTCAAATTCAAGTAAGCAAAACCTATTTGAATGTAAGACGGAACGTGATACTTGTCTCTCTTTAAAGCCTCTTCATAAAGTTTTATAGCCTTTTCGTAGTTTTGTCTTTTATACTCAATTTCAGCAAGGTTGTAAAAAGGAAGCGCAAAATCGTTGTTTAATTGAGTTGCAATGCTAAACCTTTTTACAGCCTCGTCCTCGTCCCCTTTTTCCATATAGGCGTAACCTATAAAATTATTGACTTCCGCAAGCACAATAGGGTCTTTCCCGTCCAAAACAAATTCAATTTTTGAAGCCTCCGCAATTGCATTGTCGTAATAACCCTCGGACAGAAAATATTCGGCAAGTATGAAATAGGAAGACCAATCCTCGGGATTTATGGAAATTGCTTTCGCCAAAGCCTGAGTTCCTTTTAGAAAATCGCCTTTGTTTAAGAAAATTTCGGCAAGCAGATGCCATGATGCTATAAAATTGGGTTCAAGCCTCAAAGATTCGTCAACTTTAAGTTTAGCCTTTTCAGGTTCGTTAAGGTCAAGGTAGCATTTTGCAATCATTCTCAGTACTCTGAAACTTTTGGGATTTAGCGATATTGCCTTGCCGAAAACTTCAAGGGCTTTCTTTACTTCGCCTACTGCGTGAAGTATATAGCCCAAAATTTCATAATTTACACTGTTTTCAGAATTTATCTCAATTGCTTTTTCAATGAGTTTAATTGCTACGGCATCGTTTTCAAGGAAGTAATTAATAAAGGCGAGCACCCTGTAAACCGCATCGTTTTTTTCTCCCTTTAATTCAAAATAATCAAGAATTTTTTCAAGTTCCACCCTGATATTATTCAAATCGGAATCAGTTTTAAAACCGGAAGCCATTATTAACTCAAACCAAGCGTCAAAATTAAACCTGTCAAGTTCAATAGCCTTTTTTGCGGATTCAATTGCTTTGTTAAAGTATGAGCGGTAATTATAAAACCTTGCAAGTTCGGTATAATTTTCCGAATTCGGATTATCTTTCACTTTTTGGATAAGTTCCTTTAAAGAATAATCGCTTAAAAAAACATCCTTCATTTTCAACCTCTTTCAAAAAAAGTATTGTTATGGTTTTATTATACTAAAATCAGATTGTTTCAACAGTAAAATTTTTGTTTGTATAAATGCATACGTCAGCCGCAATATCCATAGCCTTTTTCGCTATTTCCTCGCTTGAAAGTTTTGTGTTTTCAAATAAAGCCTTTGCGGCGGAATAGGCATAGGGGCCGCCCGAGCCTATTGCAACAACGGGAATATCCGGCTCAACAACGTCTCCAACCCCCGACAGCAGATATACTTTTTTGCCGTCGGTAACTATCATCATTGCTTCAAGCCTTCTCAAATATTTGTCCGTTCGCCAGTCTTTGGCAAGTTCAATCACAGACCTTTCAAGATTGCCGGAAAATTGCTCCAACTTGGATTCAAGCCTTGAAAAAAGCGTAAAGGCATCGGCGGTTGAGCCTGCAAAACCGACAAGAATTTTGTCTTTATAAATTTTTCTAACCTTTCTTGCCTTATGCTTTAAAACCGTATTGCCCAAAGTTACTTGGCCGTCTCCGACCATAACGGCTTTATCGTCTTTTTTTACAAACAAAATTGTAGTGCCTTTAAACATTATTCACCCCTCTTCCACTTAAATAGAAATGTCGCAACATCTTTCACATTTTTAGGCATTTTCTTGCCCTTGATTTCATTGAAATGAAACCACTTGACTTTGTCTTTAAACTCTTCCGGAATATCGTCGTCCCCGATTACTTCCGCGACAAAGATAAAATCAATATGCTTGTGCTTTTTGTCAATATACTCAATCTGCACGTGCAAAGGTGAGGGAATTCTAACCGTTGTAGGGTCAAGCACAAGAGGGATTCCCGGCCTGAAATCAATAATTTCAACATCAAGCCCGGTTTCTTCCTTTACTTCCCTTATTGCTGCCTTTATCGGATGCTCACCGTCCTCAATGTGCCCTCCCGGCGGAAGGTAAAATCCCACAAAGGGTTTTTTTTCCCTCTTAACAAAGGCAAGCGCGCTTCCGTCTTTGTTAAACACAAATACGTTAACTACAAATTCGTATCTCATTAAAACAATTACCTGTTTTCCTCTTCTTTTTTCAAAGTTTCAAGAATTTCTTTTACTTTGTTTGTTAATTCATCAGGTTTAACCTTAATTCTCTCCCCGCTCCTTCTGATTTTTACTTCAAGCATTCCGTCAGCCATAGCCCTTTTTCCCGCAACAATCTGAACGGGAATACCTATCAAATCCGCGTCTTTAAATTTAAAACCCGGCCTCATTTCCCTGTCGTCATACAAAACCTCAAAGCCTGCGTTAAGCAAATCTTCGTAAATCTTGTCCACCATTTCGGTAAATTCTTTGTCTTTAACTTCAAGGTTTATGAGAATTACCTGAAAAGGCGCAATATTTACAGGCCAAATAATTCCGTTTTCATCGTGATTCTGCTCAATTGCGGCAGCCGCAGTCCTTCCCACACCTATTCCGTAGCAACCCATAACCGCATATTTTTCTTTTCCGTTTTCGTCAAGAAAAGTGCAGTTCATTGTTTCGGAATATTTTGTGCCCAATTTAAAAACCTGCCCCACTTCAATTCCTTTAAACTGCTCGTATTTTCCTTTTTTACACCTCGGACAAGTTTCTCCTTCAACAGCAAGACGCAAATCGGCAAATTCTTTAACCTTAAAATCTCTGTCAAGGTTTGCATTAATGTAGTGCATATCTTTTTGGTTTGCGCCGATTACAAAGTTTTTCATGTTCATCACCGAGTAATCGGCATATACCGGGATTTCAAGCCCGACAGGGCCGGAAAATCCGGAAGGCCCGCCCGTTACCTTTTCAATTGTTTCCTCGTCCGCAAGTTCAAGTATTGCAACTCCAAGAAAGTTTTTAACCTTAACCTCGTTTACCTCGTAGTCTCCCCTGACAAGGACGGCAATTGCGCTTCCGTCTTCAAGTTTGAAAATCATTGTTTTTACAAGGTTTTCAGGCTTAACTCCCAAGAATTCCGCAACTTCTTCAACACTTTTTTTGCCCGGGGTTTCAACCTTTTCAAGAGGCTTTAATTCTGTATTGTCTTCAATTTTTTCAGGTTTCAGGCATTCTGCCTTTTCAATGTTTGCCGTGTATGAGCATTCAGAGCAACTTAAAACTGTATCCTCTCCCGT
>JAMOUY010000386.1 GCA_027067895.1 Acidobacteriota bacterium | reverse complement strand
CTATTTTTTTTTAAAGCATACCATTACAGCAAAAGCCGGATAACGAAGAAAAATAAAAACCGGTAAGAGTAAGAGGATACGGAGGAAAAAATGAAACCTTTAAAAATCAGAGATATTATCGCCGATATTCCAATCATTCAGGGGGGAATGAGTGTCGGTATATCCTTATCCAACCTTGCTTCCGCAGTGGCAAAAGAGGGAGGAATAGGAATAATAGGCGCCGCAGGAATAGGCATGCTTGAAGAAGATTTTGCAAGCAACTTTCGTGAGGCAAACAAAAGGGCATTGAGAAAAGAACTTAAAAAAGCAAAAGAAAAAACAGACGGAATTATCGGCGTAAACGTTATGACCGCTTTGTCAGATTTTGAAGAATTAATAAAAGTTTCCTGCCAATCGGGAGCGGATATAGTTTTTATGGGTGCGGGACTTCCCTTAAAAGTGCCTATGGAAAGTTTTAAAAAATACAACACAAAAACGGGAGTTATTATCTCGTCCGCAAGGGCTGCAAAAATTGTTTTGAAATATTGGGAAAAAAACTACTCAACACACCCGGATATTT
Organism: Acidobacteriota bacterium; assembly: GCA_027067895.1. Taxonomy (GTDB): domain Bacteria; phylum Acidobacteriota; class Holophagae; order Thermotomaculales; family Thermotomaculaceae; genus Thermotomaculum. Next base: position 4,797 of record JAMOUY010000386.1, on the reverse strand, counting down.
TCGTAATAGAGGGCCCGCTTGCCGGGGGACATTTGGGATTTTCAAAAGAGCAGTTAAACGACGAAAATTACTCGCTTGAAAAAATTCTGCCGGAAGTTTTAAAAGTGGTTTCCGAATATGAAAAAAAATCCGGCGTAAAAATTCCCGTTGCCGTCGCAGGGGGAATTTACAACGGAAAAGATATTTACAAGTTTCTAAACGCAGGCGCCGATGCGGTGCAGTTAGGGACAAGGTTTGTGGCAACCTTTGAATGCGACGCGGACGAAGAATTTAAAAAGGCATACATAAATTCAAAAAAAGAAGACATTGAAATTATCGCAAGCCCTGTCGGAATGCCGGGAAGGGTAATCAAAAACAAATTTACCGAAGAAGTGAAAAAAGGAATAAGGCGTCCGATAAAATGCCCGTGGAAATGCCTTATTCCGTGTGATTTCAGAAAAGTGCCGTACTGCATAGCGCTTGCATTGACAAGCGCGGGAAAGGGACAACTTGAAGACGGATTTGTTTTTGCGGGGGCAAACGCATACAAAGTTGAGAAAATAATTTCGGTTAAGGAATTGATAAACAGTTTGATTGAAGAATACAATCGGGAAAAAGAAAAACAAAATTAAACAAATCTCTCAAAAACGGTTTTTACGCTTTTTCAAAAAATGAGGCGAGGTACCGACTTCGCCAAGAGATGCAACAAGCCCCGACTTTTTCACAATTTCAAGCACGGAAAAAAGGCTTTCCGCGGAAGACGAGTAAAGCCCCGCTTTATCCTTGTACAAAAGATAATTCCGCTTATACGCCATAGGTGTAATGTCGGGCATTATTACGTTTGCGCCAGCCTTTAACCCGTAAACCCTTCCCTCGGGATTTAAGGAATCAAGCGCAGTCGTGGATGCAATGTTTACGTCTTTTAAAACAATTCTTGCAGCCGCAATCATTTTTATCGCAAGGTCAAAGATATTTTTTCTGTTTTTCTCAAACCAATCGCCGTAAATTTTCCCGAAAGGGGTCTGCGGATGAATCACATAAGGACCCATGCCAAGCATATCTATATCAAACTCTTTGAAAAAAACAATGTCGGAAGCAAGATGGGAAATTGTCTGCATAGGCGCGCCTATTAAAACACCGGTGCCTGTCTGATAGCCGACTTTCTTTATCATTTCAAGGCATTTCATCCTTTGTTCAAAACTATGGCTTTCAGGATGCCATTTTTCATAAAGTTTTTTGTCCGAGGTTTCAATTCTTAGAAGATACCTTTCGGCGCCTGCATCATACCACCTTTTGTATGTTTCAAAATCCTGCTCGCCGAAAGACAAGGTTATGGCAATGGAAGGGTTGATTTCCTTAATTCTTTTTACAAGTTTTTCCACATAAAAAACAAAATCTTTATCCTTTAACTCTCCGCCCTGCAAAACAATTGAAGTTAAATTTTGGCTTACGGCAAACCTGACACAATCAATTGCGTCCTTTTCTTCAAGAAAATACCTTGATATGCCAATATTCCCTTTTCTTATCCCGCAGTAATAGCAGTTTTTAATGCATTTGTTTGTTATTTCAACAATTCCCCTTAAATAAACCTTGTTGCCAACCTCTTTGTCCCTGACTTTTCCCGCAGTTTCAACAAGAAAATCAAAATCTTCGCCTTTGAAACCCAAATATTCTTCAATCTCTTTTTGTGATATTTTTCCCATACTCAAAACCTTACAAAAAAACCGCCTCTTTCAAGGCGGTTATGCAAATATTTTTTTATTCCATGGGAACTGCGTCGCCCTGAGCATCTCCTTCGGTTGCTTGTCCCTCACCTGTATCCGCAGGTTCTTCGGCAGCCTGTTCCTGAGCAACCAATTCCTGATACTGTTCTTCCGTAAGGAAATTACCGTCTTTGATGTAGTATTTCGGATACTTCAATCCCCATTTTCCCGGGGCGGCATGGCCTATGAAAAGATATGTATCTTTTTTGGAATATCCCTCATACTTCTGGCCGAACTTGTCTTTCAAAGGAATGTAATCAATAAGCCCTTCCTTGATAACAATATTGTCGGGAGTGGCTATTTCATCCCAACTTGCATATTCCGGATAATAGCCGTGGTCAAGGTTATACTGGTCAAACGCTTCGGCAACCTTTTTCAACTGTTGCCTTGAAGCAATCCATCTTGCCTTGTTAACACTGTTCAAATACTTGGGAACCGCAATAGAACCGATAAGCAAAATAATGGTAATTGCAATAAGCATTTCCAAAAGTGAAAAACCCTTACTTCTCATTAGTCACCTCTTACAAAGTATTTTCATTCCTTAATAACTATATAATAGCAGACAACTATATTCAAGCAAAAAAGCAGTATTAAATAGTTTGATTTTTAAAAGAATTGAATTAATTTTTTTAAAAAAAGGGAAAGAGCAAATTTTGTGCAATTTTTTTGTTGACTTTTTTTTGCGAGTATATTATTATCTCAACCTGTCAGCGGTTGCTGACAAGTTCTTTGAAACGCTTAGTTGACCCCGTAGCTCAGCTGGTAGAGCATCTGCCTTTTAAGCAGAGGGTCGCTGGTTCGAGACCAGCCGGGGTCACCATTTCTTGCGTCCCCATCGTCTAGCCCGGCCTAGGACACCGCCCTTTCACGGCGGCGACAGGGGTTCAAATCCCCTTGGGGACGCCATTTTTTTATCCAAACGAAAAATCCCCTTAAAAACAAAAAATCAAAATGAAAAAATCTGAAAACCTATCTGAATTTTTTTCTTTTTTATCTCTACGGTTTTCTTTTAAAAATGAAAATTTTTGAAAAACTTTCCAAAGCACGCAAAATCCCGTAAAAAAGTTTAAAATTTTTTTATGCTAAAATTTTTTAAAAGGAGGGAATATGAAACTTGTGGAAAAGATAAAGTATCAGGTGCCGATAAAAGCTGTATTTGAAAAGTTGGAAATAAAAGAAGGTGCTTTGGGATATTTCTGCCCGTATCACGACGATAAAACCGGAAGCATTATGCTTAAAGAAACCGAAAACACTTTTTCCTGTTCGGTTTGCAAGGTTTACGGAGACCAAATTGAGATAACGAAAAAGGTTAAGGGAATTGAATTTGAAGAAGCGGTAAATTTCCTCGCAAAAGAATTCGGGATAGAGGAAGACAAAAGCGAGGGGATTTTAGACGACTGGCTTTCAAACAGGGATAAAAAAGAAACCCTTGAAAGCGTTTTCGGGAAAGAAACGGAAGGCAAAACCTCGGAAAAAGATACGGAAATTTACTCATACATTGTTGAAAACACGTCCCTTTCCTTCATTCACCAAACTTTTTTGGAAAAAAAAGGTTTTGAGGAAGACTTGATAAAATCTTTGAAACTTACCTCAATTGAAAAACCGCACCTTTTTGTTGAAGAGTTAAAAGACAAATTCGGGATAGAGGCACTTGACAATGCCGGGCTTTTAAACAGGAAGCGAGAATTTGTTTTTCAAAAAAACAATCTGATTATTCCCTTTTTTGAAGATGGAAAAGTTGTCTTTCTTGCGGGATGGGACATCTCAGGCGGGAAGTACGAGTTTGTTTTCCTACATCACAAAGAAATGCAAACCTTTATCCCTCAAATTGAATTAAAAGAAGAAGTTTACATAACCGGAGATTTTAGAGGCTGTTTTGCATTTCTTAAAAAAGGCTGTTTTTCCGTTGTGCCTTTCGGCAATTTAAATTCACTGCTTAAATTCAAAGACAAAAAGATATTTGTCTGCGGAGACAAAGACGAAAAGGGACAGCAGTTTAACAGAAAAGTAATCAAATTCTTTGCCGAAAACGGAATAACTTACACAATAGGCGGGTTTGAAAACTGCTTTATAGATTACCTTGATTACCTCACTTTCAAAAGAAAATAGCCGCTTCCTTGCATTTATAGCGTTTTAACCTATAATCTTAAAGCGGCTTTTTTTGCCGAAAACATTGAACAGGAGAAAAATGTATTCATATTCGGATTTGATAAAAGTTAAAAAACCGGGTCAATACACAGGGGGAGAGTTAAACGCAATATTGAAAAACCCGAAAGATAAATTAAGATTTTTGATTGCATTTCCCGATTTATACGAAATAGGAATGTCCTATACCGGGCTTCACATACTTTACGAAATGATAAACAAAGAGGAAAACTTTTATGCGGAAAGAATATTCGCACCGTGGCCTGACTTTGAAAAAGTTTTAAGGGAAAAGGAAATGCCCCTTCTCTCTCTTGAAACAAAAACACCCATAATAGAATTTGACGTTATAGGATTTACCTTTCAATACGAACTTACCTATACAAACTTTTTGAATATGCTTGATTTATCGGGAATACCTTTAAGAAGCAAAAACAGAGAAGGACTGCCTTTAATCATGGCGGGAGGCCCCTGCGTATGCAACCCCGAACCTATTGCCCCCTTTGTCGATTTCTTCTATATAGGAGAAGCGGAAACCCACCTAATTGAGATTTTAAATACAATAGAGAAGGCAAAAAGAGAAGGCAAAACCAGAAGTGAAATACTTGAACTGCTTGCGGAATATGACTTTATCTATGTGCCTGAATTTGCCGAATACAGAGAAACGGAGTTTTTCTCAATTCCCGAATATCCGAAAAAAATAAAAAGAACCTATCCCGACTATTTCACAAAAAAAGATTTTCCCGAAAAGGCGGTTCAGCCTAACGTCCAGATTGTTTACGACAGGGTTACCCTTGAAATATCAAGGGGATGCGACGAAGGGTGCAGGTTTTGTCAGGCGGGATACATTTACAGGCCTCAAAGGGAAAGAAACCCCGAGGATTTGCTTTATCAGACAGACACACTGCTGAAA
>JAMOUY010000385.1 GCA_027067895.1 Acidobacteriota bacterium | reverse complement strand
AGCCCTGCCTTACATTGTGCCATTTTTAATAGGACTTGCCATACTTGAAGACACGGGATACATGGCGAGAATTGCATTTTTGGCCGATTCAATAATGCACAAAATAGGACTTCACGGAAAGGCCGTCGTTTCCTTTGTGCTTGGATACGGGTGCTCAATCCCGGCTGTTATGGCTGCAAGAAACCTTGAAAACACAAGGGACAGGGTTATTACTGCCGCCTTATCCGTTTTAATCCCCTGCTCGGCAAGAACGGTAATTATATTCGGGCTTGTGGGATTTTACATAGGCAAATGGTATGCAATCGCGCTTTACATAGTAAACATTCTGGTAATAGGCATAATCGGAAGAATACTTACAAAAATTGACAAAAAAATCGTGCCCGGCCTTGTGCTTGAAATACCAGAATACCACATGCCTGTGCTGAAAAACGTTCTCATCAAAACATGGATAAGGATTAAAGATTTTATAACCGTTGTTCTTCCTCTCTTAATTGCGGGAAGCATAATTATGGTTTTTCTTGAACATTATTCATTTGACACAATTATAAACACTGCATTAAAACCGCTTACAGTCTTTATTTTGGGATTGCCGGAAAAAGTGGGAACAACTTTAATATTCGGTATTTTCAAAAAAGAGTTGTCTTTAATGATGCTTTTTCAGGCTTTGGGGACAAATAACCTTGTTGAAGTAATGACAAAAACCCAAATGTTTGTATACACCGTTTTTACACTTTTTTACATACCGTGCATATCAACAATACCGGTTTTATACAGGGAAACCGGGAAAAAAGTTACTACTTACGTTGTGATAGGCACTTTAATACTTGCGATAATTCTGGGAATTACAGCAAGAGTTGTCGGAATTTTTATTTTTTAGGAGGAAGAATGAAAAGTTTAATTGAAATAAAAACGGGAAACCTTGCACAAGTGCTTTCGCTTGCCGGCGGGTCCGGGTTTATCTCAAAACTCTATAAACTCGGGATAAAAGAAGGAGTTAAAATCAAAGTGAAGAAAAAAAGCAAAATTTGTCCTATACTTTTAGAGGTAAACGGAAGCACCGTGGCAGTTGGAAGAGGTATGGCTTCCAAGATTATGGTTGAGGAGAGTAAATGAAATACATATTCGGCCCCGTCCCTTCAAGAAGGTTTGGAAAATCTTTGGGAATTGATTTGTTTCCCGAAAAAAAACACTGCACCTTCAACTGCGTTTACTGCGAGGTGGGAAGCGGAATTCCAACAAATAAAGAGATTGACTTTGACCCTCAAAACGTTTTAAGGGAGTTAAGGCAATACCTTTTTGAAAACCATCAAAACCTTCCGGATTTTATAACCTTTGCCGGAAGCGGCGAGCCAACTTTATACAAAAGCCTCGGACACCTTATTGAAGGAATAAAAAAGATAACCGACATACCCGTTGTAATCCTCACAAACGGGTCTTTGCTCTTTAAAAAAGAAACAAGGCAAAACTGCATGCTTTGCGACTATCTTGTGCCTTCATTGGATGCCGGGTGCAGGGAAACCTTTTTAAAGGTAAACAGGCCTCACAGAGAGTTTGCCGACTATGACAGATACGTAAAAGGCTTAATTGAGGCAAGAAAAGAATTTAACGGACACTATTTGCTTGAAATACTTCTTGTTGAAGGAATTAACACCTCTCAAAAGGAATTTGAACTTTTAAAGGAAAAGATTGATTTGATAAAACCCGACAGGGTACAGGTAAATACCGTTTTTAGGCCGCCTGCCGAAGGTTTTGCAAAAGGGACAAATGAAGAAACCATAGAAAGGTTTGTAAAAACAATCGGGGAAATCGCTCAGCCTGTAAAGTATTACTCAAAAAAGGGAAAGCCTGTTGACAGTTTAAAGGGAAAACTTCTTGAAGAAATTGTTTTAAAAACCGTAGCAATAAGGCCGTGTACGATTGAAGAGTTATCGGCAAGTTTGTCAATAAAAACCGAAAAACTTCAATCCCTTGTGTCAAAACTTGTAAAAGAAGGGAAAGCGGAATTTTTTGATTATCAGGGAGAAAAACACGTAAAAAGGAAGAAAAACTAATCGTCATCCCTGTAAGACTTACAGGAATTGTCAACTCAGGTAGGCGTGCTTGTCAAAATTGAAATAACCTTCATTAACACAAACCAGCCGAAAGCAACAACAAGAATTGTCTCTATTAAATCCATAATCACCTCGTTTTTATTATACCCTAAACAAAAAATTTATCCTAAAAGCCTATTTTAAGGTAAACTAAAAGTATGAGAAAAGTGCTTCTTCTTTTTTTCCTGCTGACAATTCCGTCAAGCGCGCAAAACATTGTGTTAAACGTTGTCTATTCGCCGGAAATAAAATCCGAATTTGAAAGCATTGTTTTTATCCCTTCCGAAACAACCCCATACGAATTCACAGGCTACATTGAGGAAAAACTGAAAAACGAAACAAAAATTCCAATCATTAAAAGAAGCGTTTTTGCGGATTTTTTAAAAAGAGAGAAAATAGGGGAAAGAAGAATAGACGAAAAAGACCTGATAAAGATTTACAAGGCTTTCGGAAAGATAAACATTGTTTTTCTAAACCTGCAAAACCTGAAAATAGAAAAAAGGGACGTAAACAACAAACCCTGCAAAGAGGGAAAAATCAATTTTTCAATATCAATCTTTAATTCAAGGGACGGGATTTTACTGAAAAACAAAACGATTGAGTTTGACATAACGGTATGCTCAAAAACACCGGTTTATCCAGACACAAAAAGAGTAATTGAGGCGCTATTCTCAAACTCTGCGAAAGAAATTATCAAAACAATGTTTCCGAGAAAAGAAACGATAAAAATTCCATTTCCATACAAAAAATGCAAGATGCAGACATTTTTTGAGGCAATAAAAACAAGAAATTTCAAAAAAGCGGAAAAACTTTTGTCTGAGAAAAGAAACTGCTTTGAAAAAACGTCTGACTACAACCTTGCCAAAGGGCTTTTGCTTCTCTTTTCAGAAAACTTTGAAAAAGCAAAGGATATTTTTGAAAAAGAAAAAAACGAAATTCCTCCTGCGCTTTTAGTTCTTGCAAACACACCGAAAGAAAACATTCTGGCAATGTCCCTTGAAATAGAGACCTCTTCTCAAAAGAAAGAACAGAAAGACTATGTTTACCATTACAGAAACAGCGCAGACATACTGCTTGAACAGTTGAGCAAACTTGAAAAAATGTTTAAAGAGGGGAAAATTTCCGAAAAAGAGTATATGAAAAGAAAATACAAACTTATAGAAAAGTTTTAGGAGGCAAAATGGAGGTTTACGGAATATTCGGAAGAGACAGAATAGAGTTGTTTGAAACAATGGGCGGGGAGTTGGCCTTTGTCCACAGAATAGAAAAGGTGCACTTTCATCAGAGAAGCAAATACCAAGATATTTTAGTCGGGGAAAACAAACTTCACGGAAAGATGCTTATACTTGACAACGTTTTCAACGTGTCAAACCTTATGGAAGCATACTATCACGAGCCTATGGCTCACATTCCCGTGGGTCTTGTAAACAAAGAAAAAATAAACGCGTTGATTATAGGCGGGGGAGATTTCGGGGTTGCATACCACCTTCTTAAACACAAAAACATAGAAAAAGCGGTAATGTGCGAACTTGACCCCATGGTGATTGAGGTTTGCAGAAAATACTTCCCGTGGGCTGAAAAATGCGAAAAAGACAAAAGGTTTGAACTCTTTGTGGGAGACGGATTCAAATACCTTGACAACTTGCAAGAAAACTCGCTTGACGTAATTATCATTGACTCAACAGACCCCTTTGATAAAGCGGGCATACTCATTTCCGAGGAGTTTTACACAAAACTGAAAAGGGTAATAAAGGAAAGCGGGGTAATAATTCAGTTGATTTCAGACTTTCACATATACGGGGAATGCTATTCATACGTCCTTCCAAGGGTTGAAAAGCACTTTGAGGGAGTGAAGGTAATAGGCGTGCCCGTTGCTTTTTACATAACCGGATACACAGGAATGATTCTGCTTTCAAAGAGAAAAGAAAACCTGTATGCCGAAAACATTCCCGAAAACTTTGTCTCAAACATTCCCGACGTTAAAACCCTGACCGACAAAAACATAAGAGCGTTTCTTGAATTGCCCCCCGTTTTAAAAGATTTTGTAAACAAATATTTATCCAAATAGCCATGTATCACACACTAATTGTCGGCACCGGAATAAGCGGGCTAACCCTTGCCTTAACGCTTGCGGAAAGCGGACAAAAAGTCTGCCTGATAACAAAAGAGGAAAAAACCGAAAAGGCAAACACATTCTTTGCGCAAGGGGGAATTGTCGGAAGAGGGAAAAACGACTCTGCGGAACTTTTGACAAAAGACATAATTAAAGCGGGAGGAAGCCTTGTAAACAAAAAAGTTGCAAGAAAAATCGCAGAATTGGGGCCGAAACTTATTGAAGAATTTTTAATAAAAAAGGTTGGTGTAAATTTTACAAAGGAAAACAGCCGCTTTGCATTTACCAAAGAGGGCGCCCATTCGGTTGAACGAATACTTTTCAAAGAAGATTACACCGGAATGGAGATAGAGACAAAACTGCTTGAAAGGGTAAAAAACCACAAACTAATAGAGTTAAAGACAAACTGCATGGCAGTTGACCTAATTGCAAATACCCACCATTCAAGAAATCCCGACGAAAGATACAGGAAAAAGGAAATCTGGGGAGTTTACGCATTTTTAACCGACAAACAAAAGGTTATAAAAATATTTGCGCAAAACACCGTGCTTGCAACAGGGGGAATAGGATACATCTTCAAGCACACCACAAACCCCGAATGCGCAACGGGAGACGGGATTGCAATGGCAAAAAGGGCCGGGGCGGAAATTATTAACGCAGAGTTTGTCCAGTTTCACCCAACAACCCTCTTTCTTCCATACTCAAACGAAAGGTTTTTAATATCCGAATCCGTAAGGGGAGAAGGAGCGGAAATTGTAAACAAAGACGGAATCCCTATAATGAAAAACTATCACCCGTTAGGCTCGCTTGCGCCGAGGGATATTGTTTCAAGGGCAATATTTGACTATTTAACAAAAACAAAAGAGCAATGCGTATTCCTTGATTTAACAAAGGTTAAAAAGAAATACAACCTGAAAGAAAGGTTTCCCCAGATTTACAAAAAATGCGCTGAGAAAAACATAGACATTGAAAAAGAGCCCATTCCCGTTATTCCGGCAGCACACTATTTCTGCGGGGGGATTAAGGCAAAACTGAACGGGGAAACCGGGATAAAAAAGCTTTACGCAATAGGGGAGTGCGCATGCACAGGGCTTCACGGCGCAAACAGGCTTGCCTCAACCTCACTTCTTGAAGGGCTTGTTATGGCAGACCAATGCGCCAAAACCATCTTGAAAAAATCAGAAAAACTTTCTTTAAAAAGA
>JAMOUY010000384.1 GCA_027067895.1 Acidobacteriota bacterium | reverse complement strand
GCAGTCCTTTTCCGTGGGGCAATACCTTTACCTTTACTTCAACCATTTTTCCTCCGCAACACATTCTTTAACATAGTTTACAATAAAATCGGAAAAATCCTTATCTTCGTTAAAAAGGGAAATTCTTTCAAATTTTTTAATCCCTTTTTCAAGGGCAAAATCTTTCAAATAAATATCAAGTTCGTAAAGAGTTTCCGAGTTGTCTATTACAAAACTTAAAGGAAAAACAATAAGGTTTTCAAAACCTTTTTTGGCTATTTCCTCGGTGGTTTCCTCAATAAAGGGTGATATCCATTTTACAGGCCCCAACTTGCTTTGAAAAGCAAGAAACACAGGGACATTCAGTTTTTCCGCAAAGTGGTTTACCTGAAATTTCACCTGCTCAATATAGGGTTCTTTTTTTTCAAGGTATTTCGGTATTGAGTGGGCGGTAAACATTATTGCCGTTTTTTCTTCCCCTATTTTTTCAAGGGTTTTTTTTATCCTTTTTTCTATCAGATTGAGAAAGTCCGGATGGTTGTAATAAGGCTTTACAAGTTTTTTGTCTTTCTGCTTTTTTACTCTGTCAATTACGCTTCCCCAAGTGGTTGTGGAAAACTGTGGAAAAAGGGGAAACAAAACCGCATCTTTCAAAAGTGCCGATAAATCAGTAAGATAGGGCGGAAGATAGAGAAAAGAAAAGGAAAAAGTGAAGTTTTTTTCCCTTGAATTTAAGTTTTCCACAATTTTTTTCACAGTTTTCTTCAAAGGTGAGAAGTTTATCTTTTTATAATTTTCTATCAATTCGTTTTTTCTTTTTAAGGCAATAAACTTTGCCACAAAAGGCCTTATAAAAAAAGGCGCTGGCAAAATTCTTTTGTCGGAAAACATATTTTTTAAAAAAGTGTATGCCTGAGAAGCGTTTTCAACCCCTCCGTAATCAACTAAAATTACGTGCACGGATAACTCCAAGCATTTTTTTAACAGAATCAACAGGGGTTTGCGGAAGTATTCCGTGGCCTAAGTTAAAGATATGTCCTTTTTTCAACTTTCTTCCCTCTTCAAGCACTCTCTTTGTTTCCCTCTCTATAACCTGATAGTCTGCAAACAGCACAACCGGGTCAAGGTTTCCCTGCAATACAAACTTTCCTTCAAGTTTTTGGTCTGCATCGGTTAAGGAAGAAAACCAATCTATCCCCATTCCGTCAACATTCAATTCGGTTAAAAGATTGTAAAAACCGCCTGCGCCTTTGGGAAAGTAAATCAAAGGCGTTTCAGGATGATTGTTTTTCAGGTTTTCCACAAGTTTTTTCACAAAGGGAAAAACATACCTTTTGTAGTCGGCGGGAGAGAAAATTCCGGCAAAGGTATCAAAAAGCATTAAAACCTCCGCGCCGTTTTCAACTTGCCCTTTGTAGTAAACAATCAATGCGTTTACAAGTTTTTCCATCATTAAGTTGAAACTTCTCGTGTCGTTGTACATTAAGGATTTCAAGTAAACATAGTTTCTGGAAGAAGAGCCTTCAACCATATAGGCGGCCAAAGTTATCGGCGCACCTGCAAATCCTATTAAAGTTTTGTCTTCGTCAAGGGACATTCTAATCAACTTTACCGCGTCAAAAACATAAGAAAGCCTTTCTTCAATTCCTTCAATACTCAGTTTTTCAATATCCTCTCTCGTTCTCAATGGAGATTCAAAAACAGGGCCCTTGCCTTCCAAAAATTCAAGTTTCATCCCCATTGCTTCGGGAACGGTTAAAATATCGGAAAATAAAATCGCTCCGTCCATTCCGAATTCGTCAATAGGCTGTAAAGTGATTTCACAGGCAATTTCAGGCGTTTTGCACATTGTCATAAAGTCGTATTTTTCCCTGATTTTTCTGTATTGAGGCATATATCTTCCCGCCTGCCTCATCATCCATACAGGGGGAATGTCGTATTTTTTTCCTTTTAACGTATTTAAAAGTTTCTTTTCCTTTTTCATAGTCTCTCCCTTTTTGTTTTTCAAGAATAATAATAACACAAAAACAATACCTTAACTTGAAGCCAAAATTAAGGAAGAGATAATTTCTGTGCTAAAATACCGTAAAGGCGAGAAGTAAGAGGATAGGGGGATAAAATGATTGATTTAAAAGGAAAGAAAGCCTTAATTTTCGGGATTGCCAACAAGAGAAGCATTGCATACGGCATAGCGGCACAGTTGAAAAAAGCAAACTGCGAATTGGCATTCACTTACGCCGGAGAGGCTTTGAAAAAAAGGGTTGTTCCTATTTCGGAAGAGTTGGAAGGAAAATTCTGTATTCAATGCGACGTGTCAAAAGACGAGGATATAAAAGCAGTTGCGGACAAAGTGAAGGAAGAGTGGGGAAACTTTGACTACTTGGTGCATTCGGTAGCATACGCCCCGCAGGAAGAGTTGAAAGACAAGTTTATAAATACAACAAGAGAAGGGTTTAAAACAGCACTTGATATAAGCGCATACTCGCTTGTGGCACTTTCAAGGGAACTTTCTCCCTTAATGAACGAAGGGGGAAGCATTATTACAATGACTTACCACGGCTCAACAAAGGTTATTCAAAACTACAACGTTATGGGCGTGGCAAAGGCGGCTTTGGAATGCTCGGTAAGATACCTTGCGGTAAACCTTGGGGAAAGAGGAATAAGAATTAACGCAATTTCCGCAGGCCCGATTAAAACCCTTGCCGCAGCAGGGGTTGCGGGATTGAGAGCGCTTTTGAAACTTATTGAAGAAAGGTCTCCCCTTCACAAAAACGTTACAATTGAAGACGTGGGAAACACTGCTGTTTTTCTTCTTTCGGATATGGCAAAAGGCATAACGGGTGAAGTTGTTTACGTTGACAGCGGATTTAATATTTTGGGAATGTAATTTAAAAAAGGAAATTTGAAACTATCCGTATTTTGCTTTTGGTTTTACCACAAAGTCAGTCGGGTATTTTTATTGAACTATTTGCAAAGCCCTCGGATTTTTCGGGGGCTTTCTGTTTTTAATTCCTTTTTTAAAAACAATGCTTACAATTTAGGTACAAAAAAAGCGGGGAAAAATCCCCGCTTAAACATTCAAAAACTTTAATCTATTTTACTTCCGCATGAGGGGGATTTTCCCCGTATTTTTCAGCCGCATTCTTTTTTGAAACTGGAAGTTTGTGAATTGCTCTTTTTCTTGCCTTAATAAGGTAAAAATCTTCATCAAAATCCTTTATTTGAGGAACAAAAATATTTTCCTCAATTTCAACACCCAAGGTATCCATATTCAAAACCCTTACAATAGCCCTGTCCGCTTCCAGCGCTTCATTCGGCCTTGGAAGAACAACGGTTTTTCCTTCGCCGTTCAATACAATATCGTCTCTAACGTATGCCACGGACAAATCGCCGCTACCGTAAATAACTTCAACTCTAAACCTTCCCTCGGCAGGCGCAAGGGGAATTGATATTGAGTTTCCGTTGTCAACAATTGAACCGTCAACAAAGGTTTTGGGATTTGAAACCATAAAAGTTGCCGTAGCGTTTCTCATAAAAGGAACATCCTCTTTTGTCGTTCCTATTGCCTCAACCTTAACCATTTCAGGGCTGAAAGGCTTGTCTGTGTCGGCAATCAAACTTGCGGTAAAGATTCCGTCTCCCTTTACCTCGTCCGGATATTCTCCGTCGTCTTTCAGGTAAATTACATCTTCATTGTTTACAACAGCCTTAACCATCGTGTTAATGGAAGAAACGTCTTTGCCAAGGTCTGCCTTTATAACAACGGTATCGCCGACTTTAACGGCAAGAGGCTCGGTGGTAAGTTTTAAAGCAACCGGGCTGTCAGGCTCGCTAACCACAAGGTCAACGCTCTTTTTCTCTTTCGTCTTTACATCAAAAACAACGGTATGATAACCGGGCGTTATGTTTTTGCCGTCAATTCTTGTTCCCATACCCGGTACTTCCATGTTTTCAAGTTCGGGGGTATGAAAGTTTCTCGCTTTTAATTTGTAAACATTGTCCATAGCAACGTTGTCAGATTTCACTCCCAAAAGAACAATCAGGGGATTGGAAGAACTGATTGGAACGTTAAAAACCGCTTTGCCGTCAACTATTTCTCCGTGTGCAACAAAGTATTTAGATGTATGAACAGGGGCTTTCCCTTTTAAAACAGGCATCTTTCCAGTTAAAGAGCCCATTTCAAGAGAAAAACCCAAAAGTCCGAAAAATAAAACAACTATTAAAATTTTTATTGATTTCATAATTTCCTCCGCAAATTAAAAATCGGTGGCGAGTGCTTCGCCGATTTTTTTATAATCGTTTCTTCTATTGTGGTGGTGATTAGCCTCTGTTCTAAACCATTTATAACCCACTGCTTCTGCGGAGTATTCGGACACCATGCCGTCGTCTTCGCCCGGCATTCCCACAACGCCCGACAATGTTGCAAGGCCTATATCCTGATAGTGAAATTTTCTCCAATAATCATTCCAAAGGCCCCAGCCGGAAATCCAATAAAAGTTTTTGGGCAAAGCAGGCCTTCCGGAAGTCCCTTTAAGCCAATACTGGTTGTAATAAGCCATAGAATCCGTTCTGCAATTATGGGTTGAGTTGGTGTTTTCATTTACCAAATCAACAATCCAGCCTGTAAGCCATGAGCCTTCAAGATTTCCGGCAAAATCTGCCGCTTCGCTTCCTTTTTGAGGCGCGGCAATTGTATTCACCCATCTTGTGGCATTTATTATTGTCTGATATCTGGAATCCCAGTTCGGATTGGAAAAAATCCATCTTATTACAACGCCTCCGAACGAATGGGTTTCAATTACAAGGTCGTCAATTCCGTTTTGGGTAATAAAATCGTAAAGTTGCCCCGCTACTTGGCTTGCGGCAACCCACATATAGTCTTCTCCGTTGTAATGACAAACACAGAGAGGTATGCTATATCCCTTGCTGGCTGTCCTTAACATATCGGAAGTCCAATAATTCCAAGCAACGGAATAGTTTGCCAAATCCGAATCTCCCTTGCCGTGAACAAAGGCTATTCCCGTTTTGGCTGAAAGGTTAATAACAAAAAGACTAAACACAAATACAAGAAACAAAAGTCTCTTAATACGCATAAACGCTCCTCCCGATAAAATTATCAAAAATCCAAAATTGGTTTGATAGATTAAATTTTAAAAAATGGATAAAAATTATGCAAGGAAAAATTGATATAAATCACATTTTTTTGTTTTTTTATTTAAAGAAAACAAGCGGGTTGTTTGAAAATATAAAGATTTTTGTTAACAAAAATAAGAAAATTCCCAAAAAACAGCCCCTTTTTGCCAATAGCAAACAAAAAAAAATTTTTATGCTGAAAAATGGTCGGGGCGAGAGGATTTGAACCTCCGACCTTTCGGTCCCGAACCGAACGCGCTGCCAGACTGCGCTACGCCCCGAAAATGTGCGGCAAAAAAGATTTTACTTTTTTAATCCCATTTTT
>JAMOUY010000383.1 GCA_027067895.1 Acidobacteriota bacterium | reverse complement strand
GCTCATACTGTCTGGGAGAAACAAAGATTGGGGAAAAGTATCAGGTCGGAAACGTTAGAAAAATGGATGTGTGAGGTTGTTATGGGTGTTGAAAACGTTAAATTGAGAGAGGTTTTTGAGAAACAGCCCGTTGCAAGGGATTTTTTTGACTCTATCGGGATTGAAATAAAGGACGAAAACCTTACGCTGATGGAGTATGTTGAGACGATTGACGAGGAAAAACTTGAAGATTTGGGGCTTTCAAAAGATTTTATCCTTGAAAACTTTAAAGAATTTTTAAATAACCTTTCGGATATAGAGTCAAACGAATTGCAGAAGGTTAAATCAATCACAATTATAGGCGGATACAACAAGTTGGGGGAAAAGGAAGATGTTGAGATAGAAATTAAAGCGGGAGAGATAATATCAATCGTCGGGCCCACGGGGTCGGGCAAAAGCAGATTGTTAGCCGATATTGAGTGGATGGCGCAGGGAGATACCCCTACAAAGAGAAAGATTTTGCTAAACGGCGAGGTGCCTGAAAAAGATTTAAGGTTTTCTTCCGAATTCAAACTTGTTGCTCAACTTTCCCAAAATATGAATTTTGTTATTGATTTGGGCGTAAGGGAATTTTTGCTTCTTCATGCGGAAAGCAGGTATATCCAAAACAAGGAAGAGGTTGTGGAAAAAGTAATTGAAAAGGCGAACGAACTTGCGGGTGAGAGTTTTACCGGGGATACCCCTTTAACCTCTTTGAGCGGCGGGCAGTCAAGGGCTTTGATGATTGCCGATACCGCCATTTTAAGCAAGTCGCCTATTATTCTTATTGACGAAATTGAAAATGCGGGAATTGACAGAAAAAGGGCTTTAAACCTTCTTGTTGAAGAACAGAAAATTGTTTTAATGGCGACCCACGACCCAATTCTTGCTTTAATGGGGGACAAAAGGCTTGTAATAAGCCACGGGGGAATTGTGAAAATCATTGAAACAAGTAAGAAGGAGAAACAACTTTTGGAACAACTTGAAGAACTTGACAGAAAACTTTTGTCATACAGGAACAAACTTAGGTTTGGGGAAAGGTTAACGGATTAAATTTTTTAGGAGGCTTTATTATGCACGACGGATGTATGGGAAGTTTTGAAAACGGCAAACAGGTTGTAATGAAACTTAGAATGATGGGATTTTCAAACCAGTTTATGCCGATGCCTTTTGAGATAAAATGCGAAAAGTGCGGACATACCTTTTTAATGGAAACCTTTGAAACAAAATGTCCCGAATGCGGAATGGTTTACGGAGTTACCCCCTGCCACGCTTTTGACCCCTCAAACGTTATGGCTGCCGGAGACGATATTTAAAAAATTAATTAAATTTTTTGCAAAAAACATTTGCCGAATTAGTTTGAAAGTTTGCTTTTTCTCTGTAAATTGTGTAAATTTATATGTACGGAGAAGAGTGTGATAAAGAAGTTGAAAGAGAATGAATTAACTTTTAAAAAAATAATTTTTCAATGTATGGAAAAAAACGAGACAACAAGGGCTTTGCTCTATCTTATGGATGAAATGAGCGGCGATTTTGTTCTTGTTGCTCATTACGGCTATTTGAAGATAGGGGACAGTTTCAAAGTTTACGATTTTTCCCATCCGGTTGTTGAACTTGTAAGAAGAAAGAGAGACGCTTTTTTTATAAACGATTTTACTCTTGAACCTGTTGTTAAGGATTTTTATACCTCTCTCGGCATAAACAATGTTCAAATTACCCCTATTTACCATAAAGACAGAATATTCGGTTTTCTTGAAGAGAGAAACAGGGCGGCTAATCAAAAATACAATGAAAAAACCATTGAAAATTCAAAAAAAATTGTTGAGGAAATAAGGCAAACCCTTTCTTTTTTTGATACCAGAGAAAAGAAAGAAGAGAAAAAGAAGGTAACGGGCAATAGAGAAGAATACCTTAGAACGCTTAAAGAGATAATTATCAGGTTTTCGTCTTTTAAAAAATACATTCCGGCAATAAGCGAGTTTTTTATTGCTTCTGCCGAGTTATTGACAACCGCCGTTAATTACGACATCGCTTTTTTGTCCATAGGATTGGGGGCAAATTCAATAGACCTTATTTACAGTAAATTGCCTTTGTCAATCAGGGGAAAAAAGGCTTTGATAAACTCTGCAAAAGAGTTGTTTCCATCTCGTTCCGCGAAAGGAGAGGTTTATTCCCAGTTTTTTTACGGAAGGTTGAGGGGAGATGAGATAAGAGACGTACCGCCGACTTTTTACACCGTTAAGGTTTTGGAAAAGAGGAATTTAAAGGTTTATCTGTGTCTTTTGAAAAATGAGAAAAATTATTACAATGCAAAAGAACTTGTTCATATCGGCGGATACAACAAAATTCTCACAGGTTATTTTGAAAGGCTTTTCAGGGATTACAGGTGCAACGAGACTTT
Organism: Acidobacteriota bacterium; assembly: GCA_027067895.1. Classification (GTDB taxonomy): domain Bacteria; phylum Acidobacteriota; class Holophagae; order Thermotomaculales; family Thermotomaculaceae; genus Thermotomaculum. The sequence goes on along the minus strand of JAMOUY010000383.1, from coordinate 3,039 downwards.
TATTGGCCTTATTCTAAACCTTCTTGAACTTTCAAAGAAAAAAGCGGAAGTTTTTGAAAAACATTCCTTGAATACCGCAAAGTATGCAAGGCTGATTGCTGAAAAAGTAAGCGATGACATGGATTTTATTGACCTTGTTACAATTGCGGCTCTTCTTCACGATATAGGCATACTTCTCATAGATTCAAATCTGTATTCCAAAACCTCTCTAACCCATGAGGATGTTGAAAAGATAAAACAACATACTCTTGTCTGTATGAATTTTTTAAGTAAAATTAGAATGCCCGAAGAGGTTAAGGAAATGATTAAATACCACCATGAGAGATACGACGGTTTTGGTTATCCCGAAGGTTTGAAGGCTGACGAAATTCCCTTAGGCGCAAGAATAATCGCCGTTGCAGAGGCTTTTGAAACAATGACGGGGGAAGAGAGGTATAAAAAGCCTGTTTCCTTTGAAGAGGCTATTGAGGAGTTGAGAAGAAACGCAGGCGACCAATTTGACCCCGAACTTGTTGTTGCGCTGGAATCTGTTTTGAAGGAAAGGATGAAAAAAGGCAATGGTAAAAATTCTGGCAAAGAATAGAAAGGCTTACCACAACTATTTTATAGAGGAAAAAATTGAGGCGGGAATTGTTCTGACAGGGACAGAGGTTAAGTCCTGCCGTGAGGGAAAGATAAGTTTTAAAGACTCATACTGCGACTTTGAAGACGGGGAGTTGTACATCAAAGGCTTGTACATTGCCCCTTACAGGCATGCCTCACAGGTATTCAACCATGACCCCGAAAGGGACAGAAAACTTCTTCTTCACAAAAACGAGTTGAGAAGGCTTATCGGGAAAATTAAGGAAAAGGGATACACAATAGTGCCTCTTGCTTTTTACTTAAAAGGCAATAGGATTAAGGTTGAGATTGCTTTGGCAAGGGGAAAGAAACTTTACGACAAGAGGGAAGCGGAGAGGAAGAGAGACCTTGAAAGAATGGTTAGAAGCGAGTTGAAAAAGGGTTTGTACAAATAAATGATTCGTTTTTTGAAAAAAAAAGAGATAAAACAAAATCCGAATTTAAGGGTAAGAAGCGAATATTCAAAGGAAATAGCAAAATCCGTAAGGGAAGACGGAATATTTACGCCTTTAATAGTTGACAAAAACCTTGTTCTTTACGACGGCTATTCAAGGCTTTTTTTCTCAAAACAGGAAGAAATTCCCGCTATTGTTTTTGAAAGCGAAAGGGAAGCGTTTCTGAAATCGGTTTCCTTCAACATGCTTGCTAAAAGATACTCTGAGTTTGAAAAGGCAAGGGTAGTTAAAATTGCCGTTGATTTTTTAGGTTTTCCGGAAAGGGAAGTTGTTGAAAAGATAAATCCCGTCTTGAAGTTTTCAAAAAAGGTGTCAGTTGTTGAGGAATGCCTTTCAATTTTCAATCTTGAAAAATCCCTCTTTGATTTGCTTGAAGAAAAAAAATCCCCAATAAGGGTTGCGGTTTCATTTTTGAGGGAAGATAAACAAAACCAAAGTTTTTTGGCGAAAATTTTTTCGGAAAAAAGGCTTTCCCTGTCTCAAATTCAGATTGTTTACGATTTGATGTTTTACATTCGCAAAAGGGAAAAACTGAGTTTTGAGGAAATCTATAAAAAATGCGGGGAAGAGGATTTTATTTCCTGCTTGAAGAAAATGAGGTTTCCTTCCTATTCGGTTTTTTCCGAAAAACTTAAAGGGATAATTGCGGATTATTCGGGATTCTTGCATTTTCCGGAAGATTTTGAGGCAACGGATTTTTCATTTCGGGCAAAGGTTAAAAACCCTTCCGATATTGAAAAAATTGAAAAAATTCTTGAAAAAATCGGACAGGATAAAAGAATTTGGGATTTTTTGAAAAAGGTAAGGGCTGATGATTGAAAGGATTTTTATAACCGAAGAGGCTTCAAAGTATCCCTATTCTTTTGAGATATGCGAAAAAGCAAACATTAAACCTGAAATTATTCCCGACGAGGATTATTACAGGCACAATATAGAAAACTTTCTCAAAGACGAGGTAAAAGAGGGGAAAACCCACCTTGTTTTAACCGTTTTCAAGGGGGATTTTTTCAGAAAATGCCCCGGGACAAGGGGAAAGATTTGTTGCAACTACTATGTGATAGACCAAACGACAAACTGCCCTTACGATTGCTCATACTGTTTTTTGCAGAGTTATCTGAATTTCAGGGCAATAAGGTTTGCCGTAAATATCGGGGATTTGTTTGAGGAATTGGACAATGTGCTTAAAGGCGGAAGGTTTATAAGGATAGGGACCGGGGAATTGTCAGACAGCCTTGCCCTTGAACCTATTACGGGCTTTGCCTCAAAACTGGTGGATTTTTTTGAAAACTATCCAAACGCAATGCTTGAATTGAAAACAAAAAGCGACAATGTTTACTCTCTTCCCGATTTAAAGGGCAGAAAAGCAAAGGTTGTTGTTGGCTGGACAATTGCGCCCCAGAAAATTATAGACAACGAGGAAAAACTTGTGGCTTCGCTTAAAGAAAGGCTTGACGCATCAAAGCATGTTGCCCAAAAAGGCTATCTTGTTTCCTTTCACCTTGACCCGGTTATTTTTTATCCCGACGCAGAAGAGATGTATATTGAAATGCTTGAACAGGTTTTTGCCCTGCACGAAAAACTTGCATGGCTTTCCCTTGCGGGATTCAGATATGAGCCGAAATTAAAGTGGTATGTGGAAAACAGGTTTGAGAAATCCCTTCTTCTTGACGGGGAATTTATAAAGTGCAGCGACGGAAAATTCAGGTATTTTTTCCCGGAAAGGGTGAGGTTTTACAAAAAGATAGCGGAATTTGTTTTGGAAAAATCCCCACGCACGCCTCTGTACTTCTGCATGGAAGACAGGGCTGTATGGGATATTGTTTTCCCGAAAGATTATCTAAAAGAGCAAAAAATGGGATTACTTTTTTAATCATCGGTTTTTCTGCTAATCCCGTATTTTTTCAACTTGCTTCTCAAAGTTGTTCTTGGAATTTTTAAAAATTCTGCCGTTTTTGAGATATTC
>JAMOUY010000382.1 GCA_027067895.1 Acidobacteriota bacterium | reverse complement strand
GTGGGGCTTCTGCTTATTGCGGGAATAAAACTTGCCACGGGGTACGATTTGGTTAAAACAAACGCGGTTAAAACTTTTATCATTGCGTCATATACAATTGTAGCCATTATAATTTTCGCCTTAAAGGGAAAAATTGACTGGCACGTAGCAGCCGTTGTCGCCACAGGTCAGGGAATAGGCGGGTATCTGGGGGCAAAACTTGCGGTTGAAAAAGGGGAAAAATACATAAAAATCCTAATTTTCATCGCAATTATTTTTATGGCTTTGAAACTAATGTTTTCCTAATCGGAAATAGTCGCCTCTCCCGATTTTTCAATTCCTATTTTGAAAAGAATTGGCCCTATAATCTGATTCACCGCAATTACCGAAATAACTATGGCTTTTAAAAGAGAGCCGAAATCGGGAAAATCCTTTTCAATCAAAATTACCATGCTCAACGTTAATCCGGCGTTTGTTATAAATCCCGTCCAAGCATACTTTTTCACGCTTTCAATCGTATTTGAAATTACGGCGCCCAAATAGGTTGTGCCGTATATGAGAAAAAGCCTGATTATTACGAAAAACAAAACCGCCGCCCAATAACTTTTGAGAGAGGAAAAATCAAGCCCTGCGCCTGCAATTGAAAAGAAAATCACGTAAACAGGAAGGTGGCTTCCCTCTATTGCATCAATCAAAACCGAACCCTGCTTTGAAAAATTCTGCACAACAAAGCCGGCAACCATGCACATAAACATGTTTTCAAGCCCGACAATAGAAGCGAATTTGTATGAAATAAACGAAGCAAGAACGATAAAAATTCCAATTTCTTTTGCAACAAATTTGAAAAACACTATCATTAAAAAGCCGAAAATAATTCCCATAAAACCGGATATAAGTATGTGTGAGAATATGCTTAGAAAAAACTTTGGGGAAATCTCAACTCCGGTTATGGCGTTTTCCGCAAAGGCAAAGGCTATTGAAAACATCAAAAGAACGACAACGTCTTTTATCATGGTTATTCCCAAAACAATGTCAGTAAAAGTTCCTCGCGCTTTGTATTCGTTGATTATTGCAATTGTTGAAGCGGGAGACTTTGCGACTGCAATTACCCCTAAAAACAAAGCAAAGAATAAAGCCGATTGCGGATTTAAACCCTTAATGTAAACCCCAAACCTAACAAAGGGATAGACAGCAATAAATACGCCTAAAAGTATCAAAATAGACTGAACAACAGTGATTACGGTTATGGGCTTGGCGTTTCTTTTCAAACTTTCCAACTTCAACTCTCCGCCTGCGGAAATAGCAATAAAACTCAAAGCAATAGAGTTTATAAGTTCAAGGGTTTTTAAATCTTTCTGTGAAACAAAATTGAAAATCTGAGGACCGAAAATCATTCCAGCAATAAGATAGCCTGTTAGAGAAGGCAGGCCCAATTCATTTGCGACAAGGCCGAGCAAAAGCGCAGAAATAATTAAAAATCCGAGGGAAAAGTAGGGCGAAACAACGTCGGAAAAGTAAAAAACCTCTTTTGCCCCTTTAAAAAGATAAAAAAACAGAGAAACTACGGCTAAGACAAACAGAATTTTGACAATTTTAATCTTTTTTCCCATAAATCCTCTTTAAAAAAATCATACTCATTACCTGCAAAACGATAATAACCGTTATAGCCGAAGAAAACAAAAGAGAACCCTCTTCGTGCCCCGTTATAAGCCAGTAATCGGCAAGCAAAACAACCCCGAATGCCCCGGGGGAAAGGTAAAGGAAGAAAATATCTTTCTTGATTTTGAAAAAAACATACTTTGCAAGAAAAACGCTTGCAAAAACGACAAACGTTATTTTGAGAAAAGACAAATTAAAATCATATCCCGAAACAAAACCCAAAAAAATCAGAAAAATTGTATACAACTGCTTTTCGTCGGCAAGCAGAATTTCAAACAACTTGTCTCCCTTTTTGCACCAATTTGAAAGAAAAACGCCTACGAAAAACATAACGGCAAAAGGGGATACCCCTTTAATATACGCCAATTCGGAAAAGAAAAGCACAATTCCAATAACGCTTAAAACAAGGGACATATCGTCGTCAAAAACTGAAAAAATAATTTTAGCCAAAAAAGAAAACGCTATGAAAAGAACAAAAAACCATTTAAAAATATTGGGATTAAATGACAAAAAGGCGGAAAAAAAGTAAATAACAATGCAGACAAAGGGCACAAAGGCCGAAAAAAACAGTTTTTCCCTGTCTTCCTTTTTTCTGTCCGGAATAAAGGTTGCCATCACTTTATAACTCACAAGGGCAAACACGGCGCCTAAAACAGAAGCGTCCTGATAGGGGAAAAAGAATGAAAAAACAATAAAAAAAGCGACAAAAACAGAAAGAGAATAAACCAGCACGTTTTTGTAAAAATCTTTCCCCAGCGCCTTTAAGTCAGCAAACTTAACCTGCATTCCCATTAAAAGGCCAAATGCGGACAAAAAAGGCGGAAGAAGGGGAATAAAATTGTTTTTGTTAACCTTTAAAAGAGAAAACAAAAGCCCTATTAAAAAAAATTCAAGCCCCAAAAAAGGGGACATTTTGTTTTTTCTAAACACGAAACCTATGCCGAAATAGGACAAAATTACGGCACTGACTATTAAAATTTCGGAAATCATACTATAATTTTAAGCCCCTTATATCTCCAATCTTAATTGAAAACATAATCCCCGTGTTGGGATTTGAAAAAGAGCCGTAAACCTCTTCTATTACATCCATCGCTTCTCTAAGCAATTGGTCGTCTTTTATAACAGAAATTATCATTTTGTTTGTCGGATTTTTATCCTCAATTAAATTTCTAAAACCAGCGAAAATAGGGATTTCGTCCGCCAAATATTCAAACATTCCCCTAACGTCAAGAATTGAAGCGCCGGTAACCCCTATTTCAACAAGGCCTTCCAAAACCTCTTCCAACTTTTCTTCTTTCTCAATTATGCAAACCAATAACTTTGCCTCACTCATACTCTTTAATAATCTCCAAAATTTCTTTATTCGTTTTACAACTTAAAAGTTTACTGACAAAATCGCTCTTTTTCAAAAGTCTTGCAAGCTTAGCCAAAATCTGCAAATGAATAAGGTTACTCTTAGCCTCGTTTCCTATTACTACAAAAAGAAGACTTACGGGCTTTCCGTCAAGGGCGTTAAAATCAATCGGATTTTTCAGTTTGAAAACGTAAATTTCATGGTTTTTGCATTTTGAATAAACGATATGGGGAATTGCAATTCCCTTGCCTATCCCCGTTGACATTGTCTCTTCCCTTTTCAAAAACAAATCCAAAACCTCTTCCCTGTCAAACTCGGGATGGTCTTTTACAATAGCGTCAACACACCTTGAAAAAAAGTTGAGTTTATTTTTTGCCTCAAAATCAACAAAAATTTTTGATTCCGACAAAAACGGACTGAGTTTCACATAGCACCTCTTTTAAAATTATTCCTTGTCAAAATTTTACCATAAAATCCTCAAAAATCATCTTTCGTCCGGGTGGGATTTTCGGTAAATGTCTATAAGTTTGTCAATTGAAAGATGAGTATACATCTGAGTGGTTGACAGGGAAGAGTGGCCGAGCAATTCCTGAATAGCCCTTAAATCCGCGCCTCTGTTCAACAAATGGGTTGCGAATGTGTGCCTTAAAGAATGGACTGAAAGTTTTTTCATAGAAGACAAATTTTTCAAAAGACGGTCAACAATGTAAATCATTCCCCTAACCGTAATGTGTTTGCCGTCCCTTACGTTCAGAAACACATACTCTTCGCCCAAATTCTTTTTCTCAATCAAATGCTTTCTTCTGTAAGCAAGATATTTGTCCAAAGCCTCTTTTGCGGGAATGCCAAACGGGACAATTCTCTCTTTCCCGCCTTTTCCTATTACCCTTACAAGTTGATTTTCCATATCAATATCTTTCATTTTCAGGTTTGATAATTCCGAAACCCTCAATCCGGTTGCGTAAAACAATTCCATTACAGCCCTGTCCCTTGCCGTTTTAAAATCTTCCGCTTTCGGCAGGGAATCAAAAAGTTTTCTAACCTCTTCCTCAGTCATAAAAGAAGGCAAAACCTTAGCCCGTTTAGGCGGGGAAATCAAAGACGCGGGATTTTTTTTAATATGCTTTCTTGCCGCCAGAAAAGAAAAAAAGGATTTCAGGCAACTTATTTTCCTTGCTATTGTGTTTTTCTCAAAATCCTTTCTTGAAAGGTATGAAACAAACATTCTCAAATGCTCTCTGTCAACGCTTTTAATTTCAAGATTGAAAAGTTGCAAAAACTCGCCGAAGAGGGACAAATCTTCCCTATATGCAATCAAGGTGTTTACGGAATAATTCCTTTCTTTCAGAAGATAATCAAGAAACATTTGGACATAGGAATTAAAATCAGCCATAAAAAACCTGCCTCAATGCCGAATGGATTTCCGGATAGGAAAAATCAAAGCCTGCGGACAAAAATCTTTCAGGCACCGCTTTCTGCCCTTCAAGAAGAAGGATTGCCCCCTCTTTAAACAAAAGTTTAAGAGCAAAAGCGGGAACGGGAAAGATTGCAGGCCTTTTCAAAACCTTTGCCATTGCTTCGGTAAATTCTTTGTTGGTTAAAGGGTTCGGGGAAACTGCGTTAAAAATTCCGGAAAGGTTTTTATTTTCAATCAAAAAGTCAACCATATTGCACAAATCCCCGATATGCACCCAAGAAAAACCCTGTTTCCCGCTACCCAATCTTCCCCCCAAGCCTAACTTAAAAATCGGGGAAATTTTTTTAATGATTCCGCCGTTTTTTCCCAAAACAACCCCGATTCTCAAAACACAAACCCTTGTTCTATCCTTTAACTTAAACGCAGCGTTTTCCCAGTTAACACACAACTTTCCCAAAAAATCGTTCCTGAAATTATCGCAATTTTCCCCGCAAACAACTCCGTCTCCGTAAATCCCCACGGCGGACGCCGAAATTAAAAACTCGGGAAAATAATTGAGTTTGTTGAAAACACCAACAATCTTTAAGGTAGTCTCAACCCTGCTTGAATAGAGTCTTTTCTTATAACTTTCACTCCATCTTTTAACAATAGGCTCTCCCGCAAGGTTTATTACTCCGTTGCATTTTTTTAACTTCTCCGTCAACAACTTTTCGTCTTCAAAATCACTTCTCAAAAGAGGAATTGTCTCAAAACCTTTTTTTTCCAAAAAGGGAATAAGGTATGAGGCTATAAATCCCGTAGCACCCGAAACAGCGATTTTATTTTTCAAAAACCCTCCTAATATTTACAGGAATTATCAAATTTTATTATATCTGAAAATTTTGATTTTTGAGGCATATATCACAAATTTTACAATTTTTTATTGAAAACTTCTTTTGTAAATATTAAACTATTTACAAGGCAAAACCATAAAAGAAAGACGAGGTAATTATGCGAAAAAAGGTGCTCTTTTTAGGAATTTTTTACATTATTCTTGGATTGTTTCTTGTATCT
>JAMOUY010000381.1 GCA_027067895.1 Acidobacteriota bacterium | reverse complement strand
GATGAACAAGAAACAAAAAAGATGCGACAAACGGAAAAATTTCCTTATAAGATAATTCGTTTCCGTTTTTGCGTTTTGCCTTTTTCCCTTTTTTATTACGTTTTTCTCGCTTTTTGTCTGTAAAATCTTCTTCCGGAAACTTAGCCTCCAAAAGATTTCTCAAAAAAAGAAAAAGCAAAAACGATGACAAAACATGAAAAATCAAATTCACCAATTTATAAAAAAACGGATTGTCTCTGAAAATTTTATATTCCGAAAGAAAAAACACCCAAAATGCCACACTGTCTTTGTTTTTAACAGGCAACTTCCTCTTTTTGAAACGGGAAAAATAATTTTTAACCGTACCTATATACTCGGCGTTGTTTAATACGCTGAAATCGTCAAAAATAAACTTACCCGGCAAAGAGGGAGAAAAAATAATCAATGCCGTTACTAAATACAACAAAAAAACTTTCAGGTTTTTATTTTTATTTTCTTTCATAATCCCCACCTTCGTCAAAACATATATAATTTTAGCATTTTAATTAATTAAGGTTAATAATTGATTTGAATAAAAAATTTAGTAATATTAAAAATGTATAAAAAAAATTCGGAGTTGCTTTTGTTCGGATATATAATTCTTTTTTCCGTAATCTTAACGTGTTTTTTTGTAATTCTCTCACTAAACACCGCAAAAAAATACAACATATACGACCATCCCGATGAAAGGAAAATCCACAAAAACCCTATTCCGCGCACAGGAGGAATAGCCATATTTTCATCTTTTATAACTCTATCAATCTTTACAAAACTCTGGAATTATGACTATTTTCTTCCCTTTTTGCTTGCAAATACCCTAATATTTTTAACGGGATTTGCCGATGACAAACTTAATCTCAAAGCAACAACAAAATTAATATCGCAGTTTGTTGCCGCATCAATTATTATATTTGCCTGCGGAATAAGATTTAAGATAGGCGGAAATTACACAGGATTTTGGAATTTGGAATTTGCGTCAATAATTCTTACCTACCTTTGGATAATCGGAGTAACAAACGCCATAAATCTTATTGATGGAATGGACGGACTTGCATCGGGAATCGCTCTTTTTGCCTTCGGCGGAATAATTTTAATCGCTTTAAATAAAAATTACACCTTTGCCGCAATAGTTGCGTCAATTTTCTTCGGAAGCCTTGTCTCTTTTCTTTCCTTCAACCTTCCCAAAGCAATCATTTTTTTGGGAGACTCGGGAAGCCTGCTTTTAGGCTTCAATCTGGCGATTTTGTCTCTTAATATTTCCTATAAAACGGGAACAATTATTTCCGTAATCTTTCCTTCCCTTTTCGTACTTATTCCGGTAATAGACACCGTTGCCGCGTTTGTCAGAAGAATTTTAAAAAAACAAAACCCCTTGAAAACGCCTGACAAAAAGCATATACACCACAAATTGATTCTTTTAAAATTTTCACACAATCAGGCCTTGATTATATTTTACATTCTTTCCGGAATATTCACCACAATAGCCGTAAACGCCAAATCAAAAAACCTTTTGAAAGGAATTGTCATATCTCTTTCCCTTATTTTTCTGTTTTGGATAATTATTTACGCCTTTGAAAAAAGCAAAGTGGACCAAAAAATCAACAAATTCAATGAATTTACAAACAAATTAAAAGAAAAAATCACCCATTTAAACAATAAAGAAAAAATGCATCTTTTTATTGTAAAAATTTCTTTCGCAGTTTTTTACACGGTATCTTTATACGTCGCCTTTAAAAACCATTCCGCGCCGAAAGAAATGAAAAACCTTTATATTTTACTGATTTTTACATACTTATGCCTCATCTCTTCCGCAAAAATCTTAAAAACCGAAAGCAAAAACCGCTTTTTCATAAGTTTTTGGATTGATTTTCTCGCCGTTTTCTTTATTCTTTCCGCAAATTTTCAGCCTGTAATATTTGCTCTGCTAATCATCGCTTTCCCGTTTTTCTTTTACAGGGTATTTTTGAAAAAAAACCTAATACTTATCTTTCCAAGCCCGACAGACATACTAATTCTCTTCTCAATAATAAACATCTGTCTTTTTTCCGTTCAATACGGATTAAACAAAAACACATTTATATTTGCCATGATAATTTATTTGTTCAAAAAAGCGATTTTTAAGGAAATTCCAAGCAAACAAACAGAAAACGAAAACTACAAAACAGCCGTTGATTCAAACACGTCCAAATAACTTTGTGCCACACTGTCCCAGTTAAATTCTTCCAAAATCCTATTTTTATTTTCCCGAACAAACTTATCCCTTTTCCCTTCGTCAAACTCAGCCAAAACACGGGATACATCTTCCTTTGATGAAAAATAAAATCCGTTTTCTCCAAGCACATACCTGTTAAACGGGTTATTATGCGCGGCAATCAAAGCGCCCGACGCCATTGCTTCAAGAAGAGACGGATTTGTCCCGCCAACAGAATGGCCGTGAAAATAAAGTTTTGCAAACATTCTCAAAGTGCTTAACTTGTCGTAATCGTAAATTCCGCCCAAAAACCTGATATTTCCGGATTTTTCAAACTTTTCTTTCAAAAACTTACCGTATTTTGTTTTATAATTCCCTACAACCAAAAACGGCTCTTTTGAATTTGCCGAAACATAGCCTTCCAAAATCATTTCAATATTGTTTTCCGGTTCAAGCCTCGCAATCAAAAGATAATAATTCTTCGGCGAAACGCCGTAATCTTCCAAAACTTCTTTTTGGGGATTTTCAAAAATTTCCGCTCCGTAGGGAATATAAACCGTTTTTCCGTCTGTTTTGCTTTTGTAAAAATCCTCTATTCCCGGATTATCGCAAATCAAACAATCGCTGAATTTTATCGCCCTTTTTTCGCAAAATTTAATAAACTTTTTAAGCAGACTGCCCCACTTTTGCCTTTTCCATTCAAGCCCGTCCATATTGGTAAAAAAAACAGAATTTGCCTTTTTCCTCAAACCGAAAAAAAGAGCGGAAGGAACGTAGCCCAAATTCAAAATTACGTCAAAATCCGATTTCACGGCATCTTTCAGGCAGAGGTAATCGTAAGCAAAAGTCCCCCAAATTCCCAACCTGTCTTCCTTTGAAAAAATTCGTTTTATCTTAACGCCTTTCCATTCATCTTTTGAATACTCGTGAATATCGGGATTGTAAACAACCACATCGTGTCCTTTTTTCACCCATCTTTCAGACAATTTTTCAGCACACTGCTCAAATCCGCCGTACTTATTCGGTATTCCCCTTGTCCCCAAAATGGCTATCTTCATAATAAATTCCTCTGCAACTTAAAAACTATTTTAAACGGTTGTTTAGCACCAAATCAAATATTTCATTCATCTGCCTGTTAATAATTTCCCTTGAAAAATTTTCCTCAACAAAAAGTTTCGCGTTTTTCTTAAATCTTTCAATCATCCCTTCGTTTTCAAAAATAAAATTGATTTTATCAATCAAGTCTTCAACGTCTTCCGACTTGAAAAGCAAGCCGTTTTCCCCGTCAATGACAAACTCTTTAAAAGTCGGCAAATCGGAAGCAATTACCGCACATCCGTAATCAAACGCCCTTAAAATAACACTGCTGTTGTAAATCTTTCTATACGGCAAAACGGTTATGTCGCATGCTTTAAAATAAAGAGGGACTTCTTCATTCGGAATATAATTCAGCCTCAAATGAATACGATTTTTCACATCCTCTTCAATCAATTTCAGATACTCGTTAATATCAACTTTCCACGGCCTTCCGGCAATTACCAAATCCAAATCGGGATTTTCCCGGGCAATTCTGTTAAAAGCGTTTATAAGCAAATCAACGCCTTTTACTTTTTTTATCTGTCCGAAAAAAAGAATAAGTTTTTTATCCAAAGGAAGGGACAACGCTTTTCTTGCTTCGTCCATAGGAATGTCTTTGTTGTAAACAAAATCCAAATCCCCGCTTTTTACCTTTCTGAGTTTCTTTCTGTTTTCCTCATTTAAAATCTTTGACAGACATTCAATTGAAAAATCGGTGTGAACAATAATAACATCCGCAGGTTTCAAAAATTTATTGTAATTTATGTTTATCTCGCTCCCGAATCTATCAAAAGGCTCAATATCGTGCACCGTAACAATAACTTTGAACCCCGCCAGTTTAAACAGGCGGATACTCAAACTTTCAAAAAAAGAAAAACCGTAAGCGTGCAAATGAACAATATCCGTTTTGTTTTTCAAGCAGGAAAACAAAGAACAAAAAATTCCTTTAAGATAGTTAAAGCCTCTGACAAACTTCGGAGCATTGCCGTAAATACCCTTATAACACTTGATAACCTCTGTTTTAACTTCCGCATTTTCATGCAAAACCGTTTCGTCGCAGGTATAAAATTTCACGTCATTTGACAAAGCAACCGACTCACAAATTCCGAAATCATAAAATTCATTTCCGCCGTGGCCTCCGATAGGCTCAATAACCGCAACTTTCAACTTTTTCCTTTCCATACCGCTTACTCCTTTATTTCTCAACTCAAACCTTCAACCAATCCGACAAATCCCTGTTTATCAATTTTTGAGTTTTTTCAATATCCTCTTTAAAAAATGGCATTAAAATTTTCCTTTGTCGGGATGTCAACTTGGGTTTTTCCTGAAAAAGAACTTTTTTATAAAAACCTTTAACCTTGGTTCTCAAAAATTTAGGAATATGAGGAGACATCCTCTTTCTTATTTTTTGAACAAACTTATTCAAAACCAAATTTTGAGGCACAACTCCAACATTTTCTTTCTTTTCAAAATTAATTTCAACATTTGGATTGATTCCTAAAAATTCAAAAATTTCTCTAATCGTTTTTTCAGCATTGCTTTTCAATTCTTCAAAAAGTACTATTTTTACATTTCGCTTAGGGAAAATATCCAAATATCTTTTCAATTGATTATAATATAAGCCTAGTTCAACATACAAATGAGAAATCCCCCACCCTTTTTCCGCCTTTTTAAAATCATTCAATACTTCATTGACAAAATCCTTGCCCGTAGTCAATCCGTCCCTTAAATCCATTATATAATGCGAATACGCTCTTTCAATAGGGTCTCTAAGAATTGCCAGAATTTTTGCATCGGGATTAAATTTATATATCTCCTTCGCCGCTTTAAACGAATACAAATAACTAACACTTGCCTCTCCTAAAACAAAATGACTTTCTTTTGCGCTCTTAAAGAGTTTCAAATAATCCACCAACTCCACAACAAATGCAGAATGGATTTCCACCAAATTATCTTTTAAAAAATAATTCTTTTTAATAAGGTTAAGTTTATTATGCTTTTTCAACAATTCTATTATATCAACAGCAAAAAAATTAGGTCTCTTAAATATGTTTGTTTTAAAACTCATGCTTTTTTCAGTCTCCGTTTTATTGCGTTTTTCAAACTTTTCATTCTGTCAAGATTCATTATTAAAGCCAAAGAAAGTTTCAAAGGAAAAGTTATGCCGTAATAAGCAAGAA
>JAMOUY010000380.1 GCA_027067895.1 Acidobacteriota bacterium | reverse complement strand
CCGTCGCAGGCTGAAGCGGTTGCCGAAGTTTGCGAAATAATTCAAATTCCGGCTTTTTTGTGCAGGCAGACGGATTTGCTTGTTGAGGTGGGGAAAACGGGAAAAATTGTAAACGTTAAAAAAGGGCAGTTTCTTGCGCCTTGGGATATGGAAAACGTTGTCAAAAAGATAGAATCAACCGGAAACAAAAAGATAATGCTTACCGAACGAGGGACAACTTTCGGATACAACAACCTTGTTGTTGATTTTAAATCCTTCCCCATAATGTCAACCTTCGGTTATCCCGTTGTGTTTGACGTAACACATTCTGTTCAACTTCCCGGCGGGTTGGGGGACAAAACAGGCGGACAGAGGGAGTTTATACCTTATCTTGCAAAGGCTGCCGCAGGATGCGGTGCGGTTAACGGGTTTTTCTTTGAGGTTCACGAAGAGCCTGAAAAATCCAAATCGGATGCCGCAAATATTTATCCCTTAAACAAATTCGGCTCGCTGCTTGACAGTATGCTGAAAATTTGGAGGGCGTCAGTTGGAAATTGTTGATATAGCAAAAAGGGTTCTTGAAATAGAAGCAAAATCGGTTCTTGACCAGATAGACTCGCTTAACGAAGATTTTGTGAAAGCGGTTGAAATTCTTAAAAATACAAAGGGCAGGGTTGTCATAACCGGAATGGGCAAATCGGGGCTTATATGCCGTAAAATTGCCGCCACAATGGCTTCCACAGGCACGCCTGCAATATTTGTTCACCCTGCCGAGGCAATCCACGGGGATTTGGGAATGATTGTTGAGGGAGATTCCGTTATTGCCGTTTCCAATTCCGGGGAGACCGAGGAAATTGTAAAACTGCTTGAATTTATTAAAAGGATAGGGGTGCCCATAGTGGCCATAACCTCAAATACCGAATCAACGCTTGCAAAACACAGCGACGTTGTCATTCATTTGAGAATAGAAAAAGAAGCCTGTCCTTTGGGGCTTGCGCCCACGTCTTCTACAACCGCAACCCTTGCTTTGGGAGACGCGATAGCAATGGTTTTGCTTGAATTGAAGAATTTTAAGCCGGAAGATTTTGCCGCAAGGCATCCCGGAGGGAAATTGGGGAAGAAACTTCTTACCGTTGAAGCGCTTATGCACAAAGGAGACGATATTCCCCTTGTTTACAATACAACCAAAATGCAGGATGTGATTTACGTTATGTCCGCCAAAAGATTGGGCATAGCGGTTGTGGCGGATGAAAAAACGGGGAAACTTTTAGGCGTTATATCGGACGGAGATTTGAGAAGGCTTCTTGAAAAATATAACGGCGGTTTGCTTGAAAAAAATGCGGAAGAGTGCATGACCAAAAACCCGAAAACAATTACGAAAAACGAACTTGCCGTTTCCGCTTTAAATAAACTTGAAAAGCACAAAATAACCGTTTTGGTTGTTGTTGACGAGGAAAACAATATAGAAGGAGTTATACACATACACGATTTATGGAAGACAAAATTATTTTAAAGGCTAAAAAAGTAAGGGCAATACTTACCGATGTTGACGGAGTGCTGACTGATGGGAGTTTGTATTACGCCGCAGGAATGGATGAGCATTTCAAGGCTTTTTCCGTTTACGACGGCGTTGGGGTGAAGATGGCTAATATTTGCGGAATACCCGTGTTTTTCGTTTCCGCAAAAAAATCTTCCCTGTTGCACAAAAGGGCTTCCGAATTAAAGGTAAAGGAATGCTACGACGGAATAGAAAATAAGAGAGACAAAGTAAGCGAAATAGCGGAAAGGTACGGATTTGGCTTTGACGAACTTGCATATTTGGGGGACGATATTGTTGATATTCAGGTTTTAAAAATTGTAGGCTTTCCCGTGGCTGTTAAAAATGCCTTTGACGAAGTGAAAAGTCATGCTGTTTACATTACGGAAAGAAGAGGCGGAGAAGGCGCTTTGAGAGAGGTTATTGAGTTGATTATAAAAGCACGGGGTGATTGGAACAAGGTTCTTGATTACTTTGGAGGTAAAAATGAAACAACTTGACAGTGTTAGGTTTGCCATTTGGATAATTTTGCTGTTTTTTGTTTTAATCATGATTTTGTTGAATGCAAACCAAACCGTGGATTTTAAGTATTTTGTCTTTGATTCAACGGTGATAAAAAACATTCCCATGTTTGTGGTTATATTTGTGTCTTTTGGCATAGGTCTTCTTGTGGGATTGCTTTTTTCTTTTAAAGAGGTTTTGAGGTATAAAAAGAGATTAAAAGAAAGCGAAAGCGAATTGGACAAATTAAGAAAAGAGGTTGAGGCTCATAGAAACAAAGACGTTGAAGAGTTTTTTGAAAAAAACGGAGATAAGTAAATGGGCGTTATAATTCTTCTTTCAATCATAATTGTCCTTGTTATTATTCTTTTTGCAGTGATTGCAAAAGATAACGCGAAGAATGATAAAGAGGAAGCAAAATGCTTTGAAGAGCAAATAACCATAATTATGGACAAGTTGCAGACAGGCGATACGGAAAATATAGACAGTTATTTCAAAGAAGTTATGGCGGAAGACAGTTCAAGGGCGGAGTTTTACGTTGTTTTTGCAAACATTTTAAGAGAGAGAGGGCATTTTAACGATGCCATCAATATACACAAAAGCGTTTTAAAAAGGCAGTTTGTTGAGGAAAACAGGATTTTCAAAGGCTGGGTTTTGGGAAACCTTTCCGAGGATTTTAGAAAAGCAGGCATGATAGACAGGGCTTTAAGGACTTACAATGATGCGCTTGCTCTTTTATCTGAAAAAACCCCTAATATTTTGAAAAGTCAAAAATCAAACAAGGAACAAAAATTTTCAAGATTTTCCAAAGACTGGCTTAAAACTCTTTTAAAGAGGTATATTATTTTGTGTAAACAGGTTGGGGATTATCAGAAACTTTTAAGCCTTACCGATATGCTTCACTCAATAGATGGATTTTCCGATGAGGAAAAGTATAAAAGAGAGGTGGCTTTCATATACAACCAATTGGGAGAAAACGAGGTTGCCGAAGGAAATGAAAAAAAAGCCGTTGAATTTTTCAAAAAAGGCTTGTCCATTTGCAGGGAATTGTATCCCGCATATTTAAACCTTGCAAATATTTACAAGAAAAACAAAAAACAAAAGGCAATGTCATTCATTGAACAGTTGGTAAAGGATATTCCCAAAAAAGGATTTCTTGTTCTTCCCCTTGTTAGAGAGATAAACGAAAACAAGTTTGAGGATATCTGCTTTGCCCTTTTAAACGGAAACGATAACGATTGGAGAGTTAGGCTTGAATTAGGAAGATATTACATGGATAAAGGTGAAAGGGAGAAAGGGTTAAAAGAGTTTAAAAAGTGCCTTGTTATAGCGCCCATGGTTTTGATAATACATCAGGAAATTTGGAAATATCTGCTTAAACACCCGGAAGATACGGTTGTTTTTAAGGAGTATGCGAATACTTTGAATGAAGTGCTTGTTTTTAACAATCCCTTTGTATGCACAAAATGCAATTACAAATCGTCTGAATTTTTATGGAAATGTCCTTACTGCCATGAGTTTGATACCTTTTCCGAATTAAAGATATAAAAGGAGTTTTTATGGAAAGATTAAAGGCTGTTATAACCGCAACAGGAAGTTATTTCCCTGAGAAAGTTGTTGATAATCATTTTTTTGAAAGTTATCTTGATACATCGGACGAATGGATTACATCAAGGACAGGCATAAAAACAAGAAGGTTTCTTGAAGACGGAAAGGCAACATCGGATATGGCTGTTGAAGCGGCTAAGGTTGCTCTTGAAAGAAGGGGAATTTCCCCCGAAGAAGTGGAATGTATTATTGTGGCAACCGTTAGTGCCGATATGCATTTCCCTCAAACCGCATGCCTTGTTCAGCATAAATTAGGCGCAAAAAACGCATGGGGTTTTGATTTGTCCGCGGCGTGTTCAGGTTTTGTTTTCGGCTATGTAACCGCCTGCAACCTTGTGGAGACAGGCAGGTTTAAAAACGTGCTTTTAATTGGTGCCGATAAATGTTCCTCTTTTATAAACATGGAAGACAGAAATACATGCGTTTTATTCGGAGACGGCGCAGGCGCTGTTTTGATTGAAGGGGTTGAAAACTCTGATTACGGTTTTGTTGACTGCGATTTGCACGTTGACGGCGCGGGAGGACAGTATCTCTATATGCCTGCCGGCGGAAGTTTAAAGCCTGCTTCGGAAGAGACAGTGAAAAACAAAGAGCATTATGTTTTTCAGGAAGGCAGGGAGGTTTTTAAAAGAGCGGTTGTAAAAATGCCTGAATCAACAATGGCTGTGCTTGAAAAGGCGGGTTTAACCGTTGACGATATTGACTGGCTTGTGCCCCATCAGGCGAATATGAGGATAATTGAGTCTGTTGCAAAAAGGCTGAAAATAAACAAAGAAAAGGTAATGATAAACATTCACAAATACGGAAACACAACTGCGGCAACAATTCCCACATGCCTTGACGAGTATTACACCGAGGGAAAACTGAAAAAGGGACAGATTGTTGTGATAACTTCGTTCGGTGCAGGATTTACATGGGGTGCCGCTTTGTTTAAGTGGGGAATTTGATTTTAAAATAAATCAGGGGAAAATATGATTTACGGGATTTCAACTCATCCCTTTGCATACGAAAAACTTAAAAGGGAGCATTTTGATTTAATTGCGGATAAAGGCTTTTCCGTTGTTGAAATTT
>JAMOUY010000379.1 GCA_027067895.1 Acidobacteriota bacterium | reverse complement strand
ATGCCAGTTCCTTCAACTCGTCGGCAGTCATCAAGCCTGTGGTGTCCTGAGAACCCACAGTCGCCATTTTAGGCTGATAGTATCCGCCGGGCAAAGCGCCTTCAATTCCGCATGCCTTGCCGACAATTTTCTGCGCAAGAGAGTATCCCTGTCCCTCTTTGGGCTTGGGATTTTCAATCGCAATAAAGATATCGGTTTCGGGAAAGCCTAAAAACTTCCTTGCCTTTTCGGTTAAGTCTTTTCCGATAATGAGGGAAAGCCTTCCGCCGGCTCTGAATTCGTCCGTAATTGTTTTCGGCTTTAATTCAAAAGTAGTCAATACTTTTCCGTCTTCCGTCCTGATTTCGCCCTTTTTCACGTCAATTATTACAACGTCTCCGGTTTTTAAAGCGGAAACGTCGCACATAATAGGCAGTCCGCCTGAGTCTTCCCACGTGTTGAAGAAGATGGGTGCGATAAGTCCGCCTATTACAATTCCAGCCCTTCTTTTGTTGGGCACATAGGGAATGTCTTCCCCAATCCACCACATAAGAGAGTTTGTTGCGGATTTTCTTGAAGAGCCTGTGCCCACAACATCGCCGACAAATGCAACTTTGTATCCCTCTTCCCTGAATTTTTTAATTGTTTCAATTCCGTCGGGAAACCTTGTTTCTCCCATTGAAAGCGCATGCAGAGGAATGTCGGGTCTGCTCCACGCATGCTTTGCGGGGGACAAATCGTCGGTGTTTATTTCACCGTCAACTTTGTAAATTTTTACCTTTATTTCGTCGTCAAGGGGCTTTCTTTCTGTAAACCATTCTGCGTTTGCCCATGACTCAATAACGGATTTCGCAAGATTGTTTGACTTTGAAAGTTCGGCAACTTTGTCAAAAGCACCGTAAACAAGAATTGTGTGTTTTAAGCCTTCGGCAGCCAACTCGCCCAATTCGTTGTCGCTTAACAAATCAATCAAAGGCTTAACGTTGTATCCGCCAAGCATTGTACCGAGAATTTTCACCGCTTCTTTTTTGTCTATTACGGGAGATTTTTTTTCTCCCTTTGCAATTTTGTAAAGCCATTCCGCTTTAACCTTTGCAGACGGGTCAACACCCGGCGCAATTCTGTTTACAAGCAAGTCTTTCAAAAACTCTGTATCGTTATCCCCCGGATTTTCAAGAAGTTTCGTCAATTCTTCCGTCTGTTTCGGATTTAACGGCAACGGGGGAATTCCCATTTCCTCACGCTCTTTTACGTGTTTCAAGTATTCTTCAAGCATACAAACCTCCCACAATTTAAACGCATTTCACGCATCAAATTTGATTATACAGTATTTATCCGCGGTGTAAAAAATAAACTTTTATTCAAACATGCCCTATTTTGCCGATTCAATCTCCTTAACGAGTTTAGCCTTGCATTTTTCAAGCACAATTTTCGTTATTCCCAATTTTTCCGTATCCCTTATTTTGACACACCAAACAAGGTGTTTGGACAATCTCATGAAAATCAAAAAACTTTCTTCAAGAATAACTACAAGTTCGGTTAATTCTTCCTTTTCGTTGTCTAACACAAAATCACTAAGTTTTGAAATTATTCGCGAATAGTTTTCAAACTTTTTGTCAGGGTAATCTTCTTCGCTCATTTCTCCGTTGAAAACAATTTTTTTCTTCTCAATGTTGAAAATAACGTTTATTTCAAGGTTTTCAACTTTTTGAAACACAGAATTAACTATCTCCCTAATGTTTTGTTTTATCTGAGAGTTTTCATTGTTTCCGTTAACATTGTTGCCGTTTACTTCGTCAATCTTCTTAAATCCTTCCATAAAAATCCCCATCCAACTTTCGTTAATCGTTCTTTTTACGTCTGACGGAGATGGAAACGGAAGAATTGAAAACTCCCCGTTTTTCCATGAAAGAATTTCAAAACATGCGTCTTTTCCTTCTCTTCTATCACAGACACAATGAATTAAATCTCCGTTTTGTATGTAAATTTTCCCGTTTCTCCCGTTACACCTTACGTCAACAACAACAGACCTTTTGTTCATACAGAGCATTTGAAGTATGTCAACCAATTCCAATTCAGATATGTTTCCTTTAAATCCGCCTTCCTCGTCTTCGAGCATTTTTCTTACCATTGTACACAAATGACTTAATCTAAAAGGTTTTTCCACATAATAAAGAGCGCCTGCGTCTTCCGATTTTCTTTTTATCATTTCTGAACCGTAAGCAGTAACAACTATTGCTTTGGCATTAGGCCTCAATTTCTTTAATTCAAGCAAAAGGTCTATCCCGTTTATTCCGGGCATTCTTATGTCGGTAATTAGAATATCTATATCTGTTGACCTTAAAATACTTAATGCTTTGTCTCCGTCAAAAGCGGCAAGAATGTTTATATCCGGAATATGTTTTTTTAAATAGTTGACAATTGAAAGCGTTATATCCTCTTCGTCGTCAACCACAAGAATGTTTTTTTTCTCCGTCATAGTTTTTCACCTTATTCTTTTGTAAACTTTATAAAACAGTTTCCTCTCTGCTTCTTCAAATAATTACGCTCCTGCACAACCAATTTGACCTTTTGGTCTTCCGGCAAAAACTTGTTGGCAAATTCTTTTATCAAAGAAGGGTAAGGACATGCCGTGCCTTCAAGTTCGGCCTCTCCCACACCTATCGGACAAAAATTGCATGTTTTGGAAACAACTCTGAAAGTAAGAATATCTTCGTCAAATTCAAGAGCTTTTTGCCCGGCAAGTTCAAGTTCTTTATCAAGGAACTCTATTATGCTTTTTAAATTTTGTTCAAAATTTCTATTTGTATCCACATAAGGGATATTCCCCTTTGTCTTAAAATACCGTGAAAGTTTGTCCGCCACAAGTTCCATGTTTTTGTTGACAATACCCTGACTTAAAACTCCCCATTTTGAAAAACCTGCCAAAATTGAAGCAATTAACACATTCCATTTATTTAAGTTTCTCTCAATAACAACTTCCTCAAAAGCCATAATATCCTCCTTACATTACTTCGGCTATTTTGGGGGCAAGTTTTTTCATTGTGTATCTCATAGCACCTAAAAT
This sequence comes from Acidobacteriota bacterium, assembly GCA_027067895.1. Classification (GTDB taxonomy): domain Bacteria; phylum Acidobacteriota; class Holophagae; order Thermotomaculales; family Thermotomaculaceae; genus Thermotomaculum. The sequence goes on along the minus strand of JAMOUY010000379.1, from coordinate 2,473 downwards.
AGTTTTTTCCTCACTTACAAGAAAAAGAATTACGTCAATATCGGGAAGTTTTGATATTAAAACGGTTTTTCCTTCGTATTCAAGCATTACCTGCTTTAACTTTCCACCCTTAATATTCTCGCCCAACTTTTTTCCCATACCGAAACCTATGGCGGCGGCAACGGTTAAATCGTCAAGGGAAAAATCCTGCATAAGCCCGACACTGTCAATCAAAAATCCGTCCACGCTTACCAAACACGCAACCACAACACCCTCAATCTTCAAAAACTCTCTTAACAACTTTTTTGGGGTATCCATTACTTCCTCCTTTCTTCAAAGCATTTGATACCGGGAAGAATTACGGTAAAACAACTTCCCTTTCCCTTCGCACTTTCAACCTTAATCTCTCCGCAACTTTCTTCCACATATTTAGCAACCAAAGACATACCAAGCCCCACACCGCTGTCTTTTGTGGTAAAAAAGGGATTAAAAATATGCTTTTTTTCAAATTCGTCCATTCCAACTCCGTTATCCTCCACTTTAAAACCCACACCTATAAGTTTTTTTTCATCAACGTCAAACCCTGAAATACAACTTTTGTCAAAAGATTTCGGAATTTCAGTTTCAAAAACCCTAAATTCAATTTTTTTTAAAATTTTGTTGCTTAAAATAACGGAATCAAGCGCATTGCTAAGAAGATTGAAAAAAATATTCAAAACATTGTTTTTGTTGGCAATTATCTGCAAATCGTTATTCTTCACAATTACCGAAAAATCCACATTTTCTCTTTTTATTCTGTAACCCTGAAAAAGTTTAACGTCTTCCACGATAACCGAAACAGGGAAAATATCTTTTTTGGCATAATCGCTTCTTGCGTAAGAAAAGAAAATATCAAGCATTGAATTAACCCTGTCAACATTTTTAGAAATTTTTGCAAGGTAAGTGGCCACATCTTTCCTCCCCTCGCATTCGCACTCAATCATGTCAACAAGCACCTTGATTCCCGCCAAGGGATTTTTAATTTCATGGGCAAGCCCCATTAACAGAAAAGCTATCGCATTCAACTCGTCAAAAGACAAATTGTTACCGTTTTTGGAAGCTGTTAAACTACTCCCAGTAACAACAAAGTATTCTTTACCTTTAAAAGAAATTACTTTGTTAAATCTCAATACCCATTCTTTTTTTTCATAACGAGAAATAGCCTTTAATTTAAAAGAATCTTTATTAAAAAAATTATCGTTTGCAAAATAATTATCATAGTTAATTGTGAAAAAATCTTTTAAGTTTACATAAATTGTATTCGAGTGTATTGAAAAAAAATCGGAAAATTCGTTAGAACATGCAACAATAAAAAAATCTCTATCTACCACAATAACAAAACTATCTTCTTTAAAAACTTTAAAAATACTTTGATTTGGCACTTTATCAAAATTATCAGACACTAAAACCTCAAATAATTTTTTTCACTAATTATTATAGTGTAAAATTAAAAAAATTTTAAATAAAATAAATCAAAATATTCTTTTAAAAGTAAAAAACCGCAAAAATGAATCTGCTATATCTGCAAAAATTAAAAAAATTAATTGTGGTTTGCAACAAAAACTATTTTATTGGGGTATCAAGGGTTATGTCTTTCACGCAGTCGGGTATGTCTGAATTGTCTTCAAGTTTGGTCAAAACTTCGTTTCCGTCTTCAAGTATGGCTATTGTGTTTTCAAACTGTGCCGAAAGTTTTCTGTCTGCCGTAATTACAGTCCAGCCGTCCCTTAAAGTCCTGCAAAACCTCGCGCCCTGATTTAAAATCGGCTCTATTGTAATTACCATGCCCGGTTCAAGGGTAATTCCGGTGTTCGGCTTTCCGTAATGCAAAACCTCCGGGTCTTCGTGCAACTGCCTGCCCACACCGTGGCCTATGTATTCCCTTACAACCGAATAGCCCATGGATTCGGCAAAAGACTGGATTGCATGGCCTATGTCTCCCAACTTTTTGCCGGGCTTTGCCTGCTCTATCCCAAGAAGCATTGACTTGTAAACCGTTCTTACAAGCCTTAAAGCCTCTTTTGTCGTCTTTCCCCCGACAACAAAGGTTCTTGTCGCGTCCCCGTGAAAGCCGTTTTTAAAAACCCCGACGTCAATTGAGATTATGTCTCCCTTTTTCAGCCTGTACTTTGAGGGAACGCCGTGAACAACCTGCTCGTTAACAGAGGTGCAGAGGGTATGCCTGAATCCCCTGTATCCCTTAAACGAAGGCACCGCTCCGTGCTTTCTTATAAAGGATTCCGCTATTCTGTCAAGTTCCCTTGTAGTAATTCCGGGTTCAACATACTGTTTCAGGTGGGCAAAAACCATTGCGGTAAGCCTTCCCGACTCCCTCATCAAATCTATCTCTTCTTTTGTTTTAAAGCGTATCAAGTTTCTCCTCCGTTTCTTCTATATCCGGGATTTTGCTTAATTTTTCCTGCAAATCCCTCTTTATCTCTTCAAGCATATCCGC
>JAMOUY010000378.1 GCA_027067895.1 Acidobacteriota bacterium | reverse complement strand
TAAAAAAAACCAAAACAAGAAAAAATCAAAAAGAAAAAGCATCGGCTTTAAAAAAAACAACAACAAAAAAAACTTTTTTTCTTATTTTTTCCTGAAAAGTTAACAAATCAACACCGAGACGTAAACACCCATTGATATTTAGCAGTTAAATTTTTACATTTTTTTTAAATTTTTTTAAATTTTTATTTTACTTTTTTGTAAAAATTATTATAATTATTCTCGGGAGGTTAATTATGAAACTATCATTATTACAAACACACGGACTAAAAATACTTTTAACAATTATCAAAAGCGGTAAAGAAACCCTAACCGCTTCGGAAATTTCCAAAATAGAGGGATTGAAAACAGGTTATGTGGGAAAAATTCTCTTTATGTTAAGAAAGGCAGGCATAGTCTCAACCATCAGGGGGAAAACAGGCGGATACTTTCTCGCCGACGACAAAAAAAACATAACCCTGTACGATGTTTTAACCGCTCTTTCCCCGAATAAAAACGAAATTGAATTATGCCCAAACATTAAAGAAGGGGAAAACTGCACCCATTCAATTGACTGCGCGATAAGGCCTGTTTTTTACGAAGCGCACAAATTTTTCAAGCACCTCGCATCAAACATCACTCTGGAAGAAATGGCAAACAGAGAAAAGGATATTATGAGTAAAGTAAAAGAAATAAAAAATCATTATTTTAAGGAGAAAGTATGAGCAAGTTTTTTGAAATTAAAAACCTTAAAGTATCAATAGGGGATAAAAACATAATTTCCGATTTAAACCTTACACTTGATAAAGGGACAATATCAACCATTATGGGCAAAAACGGAATAGGAAAATCAACACTTGCATACGCAATTATGGGACATCCCCTATACCAAACGGAGGGAGAGGTTTTTCTTGAAGGAACGGAAATTTTAAGTCTGCCTGTCCATAAAAGGGCGCAAACCGGAATCTTTTTAGGCTTCCAACACCCCATTGAAGTGCCGGGGGTTACAGTTGTAAAATTTCTTCAACAGGCATACAAGGCATTAAAGGGAAATATTGACTATACGAAATTCCAAAAATCCCTGTCTGAATGGATGGAATTTTTAAACATAGACAAATCGTTTCTTTACAGATATTTGAACGAAGGTTTTTCCGGCGGTGAAAAGAAAAAACTTGAAACTCTTCAACTTTTGCTCTTCAATCCCAAACTTGCAATTTTGGACGAACCGGATTCAGGGCTTGACGTTGACGCTTTGAAAATTGTCGGGCAGGGAATAAAGAAGGCAAGGGAAAACGGGACAACGGTTCTTTTAATCACTCATTATCAAAAACTTCTTGATTTTCTTGAAGTTGACAAAGTCTTTGTCTTAAACGACGGCAAAATAGCAATTGAAGGAGACAAATCGCTTGCCGAAACAATAGAAAAACACGGCTACGATTTTGTGCTTGCAAAAGCGTAAGGAGAAAAAAAATGAGCAAAGACGAAAAAAAACCAAACGTTAAATCAATAAGCGAAGAGTATAAATACGGCTTTAAAACAAAGGAAAAATACAAATTCAAATCCGACAAAGGACTAACGGAAGAAATTGTAAGGGCAATATCCGAGTTTAAAAAAGAACCCGAATGGATGCTTGAATTCAGGCTTAAAGCATACAGGGCGTTTAAAAAAATGCCAATGCCTTGGTGGGGAAACACCGAACTTTTAAACACCGTTGACTTTGAAAACATCCACTACTACATAAAACCCGAAAAAGACCACAAAAAATCATGGGACGACGTGCCTGAAGAGATTAAGGAAACATTTGACAAACTGGGGATACCCGAGGTTGAGAGAAAATTCCTTGCGGGAGTAACCGCACAATACGAATCGGAAGTTGTCTATCATTCAATAAAAAAAGAGTTTGAAAAATTGGGAATTGTTTTTCTGGACATGGATTCCGCACTGAAAGAATACCCCGATTTGGTAAAAAAATACTTCGGCACCGTAATCCCAATCCACGACAACAAGTTTGCGGCGCTAAATTCGGCCGTCTGGTCGGGAGGAAGTTTTATTTACGTGCCCAAAGGGGTTAAGGTTGAAACCCCGTTGCAGGCTTATTTCAGAATAAACGCCCAGAATATGGGACAGTTTGAAAGAACACTGATTATTGCAGACGAAGGCTCGGACGTCCATTACATTGAAGGATGTTCGGCACCTGTTTACTCATCCGACTCTCTTCATGCGGCGGTTGTTGAAGTAATCGCCTTAAAGGGCGCAAGAATCAGGTATTCAACCATTCAAAACTGGTCAAACAACGTTTACAACCTTGTAACCAAAAGGGCTGTGGCATACGAAAACGCAACAGTTGAATGGGTTGACGGAAATATAGGTGCAAAATTTACAATGAAATATCCCGCAATATTCCTGAAAGGGGAAAACGCCCATGCAGAGGTTTTGTCGGTTGCGCTTGCGGGAGACGACCAGCATCAGGACAGCGGGGCAAAGGTTTTTCACCTTGCACCAAACACAACGTCAAGAATTGTTTCAAAATCAATTTCAACAGGCACGGGAAGGGCTTCATACCGAGGCTGGATAAAAGTGAACAAGGGAATGAAAAACTGCAAAAGCGACGTAAGATGCGACGCGCTTATTTTCGGAAAATCAAGAAGCGATACATACCCGAGAATGGAGGTTTACGAGCCTACGACAAAACTCACCCACGAGGCAACAGTTTCAAAAATTCAGGAAGACCAGTTGTTTTACCTTATGTCAAGGGGGCTTTCGGAAGACGAGGCTTCAACAATGATAATAAACGGCTTTTTTGAGCCTTTCACAAAGGAATTGCCGATGGAATACGCGGTGGAATTCAACAGGCTTGTCTCAATGGAGATGGAAGGCTCAATAGGTTAGGAGGAAATATGGAAATTGAAATAAAAAACTATCCGACAAAAAAAAGCGAGGACTGGAGATACTTCAACCTGCCTGAGGAAAAAATAAAGGAAATTCTGAAATACAGCGAATTTGACAACGAAACGGTTTTTTTCAAAAAACTTGCGGAAAAAATAGAGCATAAAAAGTATTCCGAATTTTTCAAGGAAATAGATTACCAAAACGATTTCTTTAAAAACCTCATTCTTGAATACGGAAAGTTTGAAAAGGTTCAGTTTGAGGAAGAGGAAAATTCCATAAACGAATACTTTATCCTTGAAAGCGGGAAGGTTTTGTCAAGACAGATTGATTTTACGGTTAAGCCCAACTGCAAAACGGTGCTTACAATATTTTTCAAACCCCTTGAAAACTCATTTTTAAACATTTTGTTCAATTTTCTCGTAATGGAAAACGCGGAATTGAGGCTTAACATTATTCTTGACGGAGAGGAAAATTCCCTTTTGTTTTTCAGGACAAACCACAAACTGCTTGAAAACGCGAAGGCAAGTGTTTTCCTTCTTCAACTTGCAAATTCTTTTACAAGGATAGAGACAATGTCAAACCTTGAAAAAGGGGCTGAGTTTAACAGATACCAGACAAATATTTTAAACAATTCAAGTTTCACCGACACCCTTTTCAAAGCCTTCCATTACGGGGAAAACTCAAAATCCGAGATAAACAACCTGTCAATCACGCAGGACAAAGCAACATCAATTCTAAACGGATTGCTTTTCATAGACGAAAAAGGAAAAAACACAAAGGCTTTTCAAAACGCAAGAAACATAATCCTATCGGAAGAAAGTTACAGCGTTTCCTATCCGCAACTTGAAATTCTAAACCCCGACGTTGAATGCTCGCACGGCACGTCTATGCATTCGTTTGAAGAACCTCAAATTTTTTACCTTACATCAAGAGGAATTGAGGAAAAAGAGGCTAAGGCAATGATTTTAAACGGCTATATTGACTTTTTCTTTAAAAACATGGACAATAAAATCAAGAAATATTTCCTTGACTTCTGTCACAAGAAAATAAAGGAGTTAACTAATGCTTGATTTGAAAAAAAACTTTCCCGTACTAAGGGAAAACCCCGACATCTGTTTTCTGGATAGCGGGGCTTCGGCTCAAAAGCCGGATTACGTCATTGACTTTGTGGCCGACTTTTACAGAAAAACCTATGCAAACATTCACAGGGGAATTTACTCATTGAGTTGGAATTCAACGGTTTTATACGACAAAGCGAGGGAAAAAACCGCGGAATTCCTTGGAGTAAAAAACACCGAATGCGTAATCTTCACCAAAAACACAACCGAATCCATAAACCTTGTGGCATACTCTTTCGGACAAAAATTAAAAGAAGGAGACGAAATAATCGTCTCAATTATGGAGCATCACGCAAACTTTGTCCCTTGGCAGCAGTTGGCAAAGAAAAAAGGAATTAAACTTAAAATCGCATACATAGACAAAAACACCCTTGAATTTCCCGTTGAAAACATAACTTCTCTCATTACAGACAAAACAAAACTGATAGCGCTGTCCATGTGCTCAAACGTTTTGGGGACAATATCCCCTTTTGTTGAAGTATGCAAAACAGCGAATAAAAAAGGGATAAAAATACTTCTTGACGGCGCACAATACATGCCCCATCACAGAATAAACTTTACGGAATTGGGAATTGAGCCCGATTTTGTTGTTTTTTCCGGACACAAACTCTGCGCATTTGACGGAGTGGGTGTTTTATACGGCAAAAAAGAAGTGCTTGAAGATATGGAGCCTTTTCTGACAGGCGGAGACATGATTGAATCGGTTTCAATTGAGGAAAGCATTTTTGCCCCCCTTCCCAACAAGTTTGAAGCGGGCACGCCGCCTATCGGTGCGGTAATATCCCTTTTAAAGGCAATAGAATACCTTGAATCAATAGGATTGGACAAAGTAGAAGAGCACGAAACAATGCTTGCAAAAGAAGCGATAAAAAGGCTTAAAGAAATTGACGGAGTCCATGTTTTTGCCCCCGAAAAAATATCAAACGGAATAGTTTCTTTTACAATTGACGGAATTCACCCCCACGACATAGCAACAATACTTGCCGAAGACAACGTCTGTATCAGGGCCGGAATGCACTGCGCCGAGCCTTTAATTACTTATCTCGGGCAGGATTCGTTCGCAAGGGCAACCTTTTACCTTTACAACGATATGGAAGACGTTGAAAAACTTATTAAATCGGTAAAAAGATGCAAGGAGGTTTTCAAATTATGAATTTTGACCCTATTTATCAGGAAGTCATACTGGACCACTACAAAAATCCGAGAAACTGCAAAGAGATAGACGGCGTTTCGGAAAAAGGACACAACGCAAGTTGCGGAGACAAAGTGGAAGTTGTTGCAAAGATAGAAAACGACAAAGTTGAAGACTTATCCGTTTGCACAAAAGGTTGTGCAATCTGCACCGCATCAGGCTCAATAATGTCGGAAAAGGTAAAGGGAATGAGCCTTGAAGAGATTGAAAAATTTATTGAAAAAGTAAAAAAATACCTTAAAGGGGAATTGCCGGAAGAAGAGTTTGACGAAATCTTTGAATTAAAAGCACTAAGCGGAATAAGGAAATTTCCGGTAAGAATAAAATGCGCCCTTCTTCCGTGGATTACGCTTGAAAACACTTTGAAAAAAGACAAAAAATAAAAAGTTACGAAAAAACAAGGCTGAAAAATTTGCT
>JAMOUY010000377.1 GCA_027067895.1 Acidobacteriota bacterium | reverse complement strand
TTGTCGCATTAAGCGAAACGGGGAAACTTCTTGAAAATGCCACAATTTATCCCACAAAACCCCATGAGAAAGTTGAAGAGGCAAAAAAAATCGCATTGAATTTGATAGAAAAATACAAAATCAAGGCCGTTGCAATAGGAAACGGCACTGCGTCAAGGGAGACAAGGGCTTTTTTCAAATCAATTGTGCCCGACGGGGTAATTGTAAGCGTTGTAAATGAGGCTGGCGCCTCTGTTTATTCAGCCTCAAAAGCGGCAATTGAAGAATTTCCGGATTACGACCTTACCGTTAGAGGTGCGGTTTCAATCGGCAGAAGGTTTCAGGACCCTTTGTCCGAATTGGTAAAAATTGACCCGAAATCAATAGGGGTGGGTCAGTATCAGCACGACGTAAACCAAACGCTTTTGAAAAAGAAACTGGACAATGTTGTCGTTTCGGTGGTAAACCGGGTAGGGGTTGACTTAAACACGGCGTCCTATCACCTTTTGAAGTATGTGTCGGGAATAAGCGAAAGAGTGGCAAAAAACATTGTTGAATACAGGGATAAAAACGGCAAGTTTGCTGACAGAAAGCAGTTGCTTGAAGTGAAAGGCTTCGGAGACAAAACGTTTGAGCAGAGTGCCGGATTTTTGAGAATCAGGGACGGGGAAAACATACTTGATTCAACCGGAATTCACCCCGAATCCTATTTTATCGTTGAAAAAATGGCGGAAGAAAGCGGGGTTGAAATAAAGGATTTAATCGGAAACGAGGAAATCTTGAATTCTCTTGATTTGAAAAAATTTGAAACGGAAGAATTCGGCGAGTTTACCCTAAACGATATAGTCAAAGAGTTGCTAAACCCGGGAAGAGACCCGAGAAAAGACTTTGAATTGTTTGAGTTTGCCGAGGGAATTGAAACCATTGAGGATTTAAGCGAGGGAATGATACTGAACGGGGTTATTACAAACGTTACAAAATTCGGCGCTTTTGTCGATATAGGCGTCCATCAGGATGGGCTTGTCCATATAAGCGAATTGTCCCATTCTTTTGTGAAAAATCCCGAAGACGAAGTTTCTGTCGGGGACAAGGTTAAGGTTAAAGTCTTAAAGGTGGACAATGAATTGAACAGAATTTTTCTAAGCATAAAAGCGTTGAAACCAAACACGAAGAAGAAGAGAGAAAGGAAAAAGCCTCGCCAAGAAAAAAGGGATAGAAAAGAGGTGCTTGTCAACAAACTGCTTGAAAGGTTTGGAAAACAATAATCTGTTGAAATAAATCAAAATATGCTTAAATTATAGTAAGCAAAAAATCGGGAGGGATTATGAGTTCTTGTGCGTCAGAAATAAAAAAGATAGCCATATTAACCGGCGGCGGCGATGCACCGGGATTAAACGCAGTTATCAGAGGAGTCGTAAAATCCGCTATCAGAAAATACAATTGGAGAGTTTACGGCGTCCCGGACGGTTTTGAAGGGCTTGTTGTGGGAAGGGAGTTAAGGGAGTTAACGGAATATGGCATAAGGGGAATTCTTCCGCTTGGCGGGACAATTCTCGGAACAACCAACAAAGGCAATCCCTTTGAATATGTTGTGCACGAAGACGGCAAAGAAGTTGTAAAGGATATGTCAGACAGGGTAATTGAGTATTTGAATATTCTTGAAATAGACGCGCTTGTGGTAATAGGCGGAGACGGCACTTTGTCTATTGCAAACAAATTTGCGGAAAAGGGAGTAAAAATTGTTGGTGTTCCCAAAACAATTGACAACGATTTAAAGGCAACCGATTACACATTCGGTTTCAACACAGCTATTACAACAGCAACCGAAGCACTTGACAAACTTCACACAACGGCGCAGTCTCACCACAGGGTTATCGTTATTGAAGTTATGGGAAGGTATGTAGGCTGGATTGCCCTTGAAAGCGGAATTGCGGGAGGCGCGGACGTTATTTTAATTCCCGAAATTCCATTTGATATTGACAAAGTGTGCGGAAAAATAATCAGAAGAAACAAGTTGGGAAGCAAGTTTTCAATAGTTGTTGTTGCCGAAGGGGCAAAACCCAAAGGCGGTGAAATGGTTTTTCAGGAGAAAAACGTAAAAGGCAAGGCGCCTCGTTTAGGCGGGATAGGTTATGTTGTGGGAGAGCAGATACAGAAAAGAACCGGTATGGATGTAAGGGTTACCGTTTTGGGGCATTTGCAGCGAGGCGGTTCGCCAACCCCGTACGACAGAATTCTTGCCACAAGGTTCGGTGTTGCGGCAACGGATGTGCTTGCGGAGGGAAAATACGGCCACATGGTTTGTTTGAGAACGCCTAATATAGAGGTTGTTCCTATAAAAGAGGCTATTAAAGATTTGAAAAAGGTAAATCCAGAAGGCCAGTTGGTTAAAGCGGCTGAATCAATAGGAATTTCTTTCGGGAGGTAAAGTGAGAAAGGGAATAATTTTAGCGGGAGGAAGCGGGACGAGGCTTTATCCGGCAACGTTGCCCGTGTGCAAACAACTTTTGCCTATTTACGATAAGCCTTTGATTTACTATCCATTGTCAACCTTGATGCTTGCGGGGATAAGGGAAATTCTCATTATTTCAACGCCTGAGGATACCCCGAGGTTTGAGAGGCTTTTCGGAAGCGGTGAGCAGTACGGATTAAAGTTGGCTTACAAGGTGCAGGAAGCGCCAAAAGGAATAGCCGAAGCATTTATTTTGGGAGAGGAATTTATCGGGGACGACGACGTTACCCTTGTGCTTGGAGACAATGTTTTTTACGGCCACGGATTAACCGATTTGTTAAAAAGCGCAAATGAAAGAAAAGAGGGGGCAACCGTTTTCGGATACAGGGTAAACGACCCGGAAAGATACGGAGTTGTTGAATTTTCTTCCGACGGAAAGGTTTTGTCAATTGAGGAGAAGCCTAAAAATCCCAAATCAAACTATGCAGTTGTAGGCCTTTATTTTTACGACAATGAGGTTGTTGAAATTTCAAAAGGCTTGAAGCCTTCTTCAAGGGGAGAGTTGGAGATTACAGACGTAAACAAGGTTTACCTTGAAAAAGGGAAATTAAACGTTGAGTTGATGGGGAGAGGTTTTGCTTGGCTTGATACGGGAACCCACGCTTCAATGCTTGAAGCCTCAATGTTTATCAAAACCATAGAAGACAGGCAAAATATTAAAATTGCCTGTATTGAAGAAATTGCTTACAGAAACGGATGGATTTCGGAAGAAGAATTGCACAAACTTTCCGAGCCTTTAATGAAAAGCGGATACGGGAGTTATTTGAGAAGTTTGTTGGAGGATTAAATGGGTTTTGAATTCAGGCGCTTGGAAATCCCCGACGTTGTTCTTGTTATTCCGGACAGGTATAAAGACGAAAGGGGTTTTTTTCAGGAAATTTACAAAAAAACCGTTTTTAAAGAAAACGGCATTGACGTTGATTTTAATCAATTGAATATGTCTTATTCCAAAAAAGGTGTTATTCGCGGACTTCATTATCAACTTCCGCCTAAACCTCAGGCAAAACTTGTAAGGTGTGTTTACGGAGAGATTTACGACGTTGCGGTTGACGTTAGGAAGAAATCCCCTTATTTCGGCAAATGGGTTGGGGAAAATTTAAGTTTTGAAAACGGAAAGTTATTTTTCATTCCGGAAGGTTTTGCCCACGGTTTTGCCGTTTTGTCTGACTATGCGGTTGTTGAATACTTTGTCTCAAACGAATACTGTCCCGAATGCGAAGCGGGAATTGTTTACAACGATAGCGAATTAAAGATAGATTGGCCTGTTGAAAATCCGATTGTTTCAAAAAAAGATTTGGACCTTCCGTATTTTTCCAAAGCAAAATTTTTTGAAAATTAAACAAAAACCGAAAGGAAAGGCGGCCATTACATTGCGGCCGCCGGAATTCCCTGAGGTTTTGCTTTTATGATTTTATAGTCTTTCGGTAGAGAAATTCTGTCTTTAACGCAATTTATTTCTCTTATTTTGTCAAGCACTCTTATGTTTGCGTCTTTAACAAGTCCCCCCTCTAAAAAAGTTTCAAGTTTTACAGGGAGACTGTTTAATCTTTTTGCCTGCTCAATCAAACTTCTTGAAGTTGTGAAGAATGACAAGTATTTTGCGAAGACTTTCCCGTCATACCTGAGTTTTTTTTCGGAAAACCAAGCGATTGATTTTGAATTCAGATAGTTTCCCGGAAGTTCGTATTTTCTGCACAAAAGTTTGTTTATTTTGGCGGTTTTCTTTGTTTTTTTGAAAATAAGTTGCGGAAAGATAATTGTCCCGTCGTTTGTTGTTATGCCGTATGGCGCAATAAAGGCTGAAAAAAACGGCATATTTCTTATTAAATCGTATTCAACCGCTGTTTTCTTTTTTTTGTTTACCAAGTATCCTTTTTTGTTTTGAAAAAGGTAGTACCTGTCTTTATCAATTGAAATTATCAACCAGTTGTCGCATAGTGTGATTTCTTCCGTAAAAGGCTTGTCGCTTCCCGAGACATAGACTTTATAGGTTATTTTGTAGCCTTTTGAAAAAGCCAGTGCCGAAAACAGCAGAATAAAAATTCCGGAAATAATTTTTTTCATGTCTTTCTCCGTTTAATTGGCTTTTTTAATCTCTATTCCCTTGATGAATAAAGTATTGTTTTTCTTTGATTCTTTTAATTTTGGATTTTGGGAAAATGCCATTTTGTAATACTGTTTTGCGCCTTCTTTGTCTCCCAATTTTTCAAGGCACAAGGCTATGTTGTAGTATGCTTCGCTTGCCATTCCGTTTAACTTTGTCGCTTTCTGAAAATATGAAAATGCGGTGTTGTAATCTTTTAATATGTAGTAAAGGTTTCCTATTGCAACAGCAGTAGGTGCGTCGGGATTTATTGCCAATTCCTCTTCAAACGCCCTTATTGCGCCGCCGTAATTTCCCTCTTTAACCAAAACTTTTCCAAGGTTGTCGTAGACAAACGGGCTTATAATTGAGAGGGAGAGTGCGTCTTTAAACATTCTCATTGCTTTTTCTTTGTTTCCTTTGTCGTATTCTATGGTGGCCTGATTTGCAAGGCTAATCGCTTGCTTGGTTGGCAGGTCAATTTGTTTGTCAAATGCGCCTGCCATTAAATTGTGGACAATATTTTTTTTCCCGGGGTCGAGAAGATTTGCTTTGTTAAGGTAATACCTTGCTTTGGAAAGGTTTTTTAATCCTATGTAAATTGCAGCGAGTTGAGTATAGGTTTGTACGCTTGCAGGTTTGCTGTGCAGTGTTTTGATTTTTTGTTCAATCCTCTCAATGCTTTTTTCAATTTTTTCAAGTCTTTCTTTTGCTTTTTTGTCTTCCGGCGTTAAGGTTAAAATTCTTAAAAGCATATTTTTTTCTCTATATAAATCGCCTAATTTGTCGTATCCGTCGGCCACATAAAACATAAGTTTTGTGTTTTTCCAGTCATTGCATAGTCCCATAAACGCTTCGGCATAGTATTGGGGATACTTTTGCTCTTCCAAAAGTTTGTTAAGCATTTGATAAAATGCCTCGTTTTGGTGAATAGAGTTGGCGTTAGCCGTAAAATTAATAACAATGGCAAGAAACATCAGTAAAAGAACCTTTTTCATAAATCCTCCGTTTATTTTGTTATGTGATATACGATTTTAATCGTAATAAATTCCGCGTTTTTATTGTCTGTTTTCAGTTTTAAGATATCTTGATCCGTTTTTTTGTTGCCTAATTTTTCGGTATCAAATAGAA
>JAMOUY010000376.1 GCA_027067895.1 Acidobacteriota bacterium | reverse complement strand
AAAACAGAAAAAAAACAGAAAAACAAAACGGAAAAAATCAGAATTTTCTTCATAGCATCTCCCTCACAAGATTAACAGCATCAAAAGCGTTTTTACCGTATCCGTCGGCGCCTATCTCTTCGGCAAACCTTTTGGTAACAACCGCCCCGCCGACTATAACCTTGATTTCGGGCAGTTTTTCCTTCAACTCTTTAACGGTTTTTTTCATGTATGGAAGGCTTGTTGTCATTAAAGCGGAAAGTCCAACAATTTTAGCGTCTGTTGACTTGACCTCTTCAATAATTTCTTCGGGCTTTTTGTCAATCCCCCCGTCAAAAACGGAAAAACCGAAACTTTTCAAAACGGTTAAAACAATGTTTTTGCCTATATCGTGGACATCGTTTTGGACTGTAAACAAAATTATTCTGCCGTCGTTTTTCCCCGTCTCTCCGCCTGCCTTCACCTCTTCTTCAAGAAAAGGTTTGATAATCTCAAAAGCCTTCTTCATAGTATCCGCCGCAACAAGAAGTTGGGGAAGATAGACTTTCCCCTGCTCAAAATATTCGCCTATTTTTTCCATATTGGCAATCAAGCCTTTTTCAAGAATGAAAGAAGGCTTGTCTCCGATTTTAAGCCTTTCGTCAACCTTTCGGGACAAATCTTCTTCCTTGCCCTTTAAAAGCAGAAATCCCCATTCTCCGAAATCTCCGGCAAAATCAAGCCCGCCTTTTTCGGAAGAAGCAAAGCCTTTTCCCCCGAAAACCGCGTTGTGGTTGTAAACTACCCCGGCAATATTCGGGTCCGAAACGTCAAGGATTGAAGCGTTTAATCCCTTTCTCAACAAATGGGTTAAAAGAAAGGCGTTTAACCTGCTTCTGTCCGGAAGCCCGTGGGAAAAGTTTGAAAGCCCGACAACGGTTTTATAGCGGGATTTTTCAACAATGCTTTCAACGTATGAAAAATTCTCAACTCCCGTGCCGAGAGTCAAGGCAAGAGGGTCAACAAAAATGTCTTTTGCCGGAATTGAGAATTTTTCCGCAAGCATGTCAAGTATTTCAAGCCCCTTTATTCTTTCTTCAAGAGTTTTGGGGATTTTTTTACCGCTCATAAGCAGAACAACTATTTTTCCGCCGTATTTTTTATAAATTTCCGCAACTTTTTTAAACCTTTCAACAGTTAAATCCGAGGAATTCAAAACAGGCGAGCATGCGGAATACCTTGCGCATTTTTCCATAACTTCCGGATACAGGGTGTCAATTGAGATTAAAGGCTTTGCTATGTTTTGAAGAAGAAGCATGTCTTCATAACCCAAACCGGGATTGTCTTTCGCAAACAAGTCAATATTGAAATCAACGCATTTTGCACCGGCACTCAACTGCCTGTTTAACTCTATTTCGTATGCGATTTTTTTGTCTTCAAGATAATTGGCCTTAAAGGTTTTGTTTCCCAAAAGATTTAATCTTTCGCCAATTGGAAGGAAATTTTCTTTTTCAAAATCAAAGAGATAGTTGTTTGAAACAAGAAAATCCTTTTTTTCTTTTTCACGATACGGAAAATCCGAAGCAAGCACAATCTCTTTTACCGTTCTTGTGTAATCGGGAGAAGACCCGCAGCAACTTCCGACAATTCTTGCCCCGTTTTCAACAAAAATCTTTGCCGCTTTTTTAAAATCTTTCCTCATGTCGGGATAATAAACCCTGCCGTCTTTAAATTCCGGCAGTCCCGCATTTGGCGAAGCAGACATAGGCTTTGAAATGTATTCGGCAAAATAGGAAAAGTTTTTTGCCATGGCAAGGGGCCCCGTTGAGCAGTTTATTCCGGCAACGTCGCAGTCAATTGTTTCAAGAAAAGCCCCGCAGTTTTCCGCTTCCGCGCCCTGAATTGTGGCGCCGTTTGAGTTTAGGGTAAACTGAGCAATTACGGGAATTTCGTCTGACAAATCCCTGACAGAATTTACCGCTGTTTTCAATTCAAGAAAATCGGAAAATGTTTCAAACAAAATTCCGTCAATCCCGGAATTTAAGGCAATTTCCGCCGCTTTGCGATAAATATACTCAAATCTTTCAATTGTCTGAGGCTTGTATTCAAAAACCGAATCGCTTACAGGCCCGAAACTTGCGAAGCAAAAAACATTGTTTTTTTTCACTTTTATTCCGGTTTCAATTCCAGCCTTTAAAAGGTTGAAAGCGTAGTTTTCGTCAATTTTGTTTGAGCCTAAAAGATGAAACAAGCCGAAAGTGTTTGTCTTGATTATGTCCGCGCCGGCTTCTATGTAATTTTTATGCAAAGAGTAAACCAAATCGGGATATAAAATGTTTGCCTCTTCGGAAAAATTCAAATTTTTCGCCTTTGACATAATCTCGGTGCCGTAAGCGCCGTCCATAACGAGAATTTTAGTTTTCAGCAAATCCAAAAATTTATTTCTTTTCATCTTCATGTGAGAAAAACGGGAGTTTTATTTTTGAAAATATTGAATTCAAAGCAACCATTGTTTTGTTCATGTTGTAAAGCGTAAATTCTATTTGAATAACAAGGTCTTTTGTCCCAACGGCATTTGCGTCTATGTCGTTTAAAAGAGCGAGAATTTCGGTAAGCCTTTTTCTAAACCTTCCGATTGATTCGTTTAAGTCGCCCGACAGGTTTCTCATTTTGTCGTATGTAAAACTGAATGTTGAAGTGCTGTCGGACATCTGCTCGTAAGAAACTTTGATAACTTCCACAATATCCTTCAAATCTATGGCGTAGTCAAAAATTCTGTCCATTGACCTTTTCTGCTCTGCAAGGTCGTAATTTATTGAATCAAGAAAATTTTTCACATTTCTCAAATCTTCAATCAAATCGCCGGTTATCATTTTCGCTTCTTCAACAATTACAAAAATCAAATCAAAACTTTTGGAAAGGGAAGCCAACTGTTTTTTGTTTTCTTCAATCAATTTGGCGGATTTTTCAAGATAATTTTCAACAGATGCAAGGGATTTTTTGGAATTCATGCCTATTTCCTGAATAATTTGGAAATTCCCAACTCCCCTTCCAATAATACCGCTAACCTCGGACATTGATATGTGCAGTCTCTCGGATAAATCTTTAATTGATTCTGCAATCACCCCGAATCCCGAATTCTCTGTCCCAGTTTTTACCGCTATCAAAGAAGCGTTTAAGGCAAGGACGTTTGTCTGGTCAATCAAGTCTTCTATAATTCTTAAAATCTGATTTATCTTGTTTATCTCGTCGGACTGAATATCAACCTTTTCAAGCAATTCGTTAAAGTAAGTCTTAAACTTTTCCACCGCATTGAAAGTATCTGACATATACTTTGCATTTTTTGAATTCTGATTCTGCAATGTAATGGATTTTTTTATAGCCTCGCTGTTTTCTATTGACAGGCTTCTGATAAAATCCATTAATTTTTCTATTGACCTGTCAAGCCTGTCGCTAACCATTAAAACATGCTCGGCCTGATTTTCAAGTTCGTTCTGCCCTACGCTAACCTCTGTTACGGAAGAGGTAATGCTGTCCGTAAGTTTCAAAAGATTATGCGTTTCATTCCTTGCTTCGTTAATCGCCGCGACAAATTTCACTATAACATGGGAAAATTCTTCGGCAATCTGCGACAGTTGGGAAGTTACAGTTGTAATGTTTGTTACAAACTCGTCAAGAAACATTACCTGAGACTTTGTTGAGACAATATTCTTTGATTGATTTGTGGTAAAAACCGAAAAGGATTCAAAATTGGACAAAAGTGTACTGATAGAAGAATTTATCCTTGAAACAATTAGATTCAACCGTGAAAACATAGAAGCAAAATTCTTTTTAGCCTCAATTATTTTTAAATTCAAGTTTGAAAATTCATAATTGGAATAAAGCGGATTTAATTTATTAAAATCACCAGACGCAATTTTTTCAATATTTTCGTTAATTATTCTGTGCTCAATCTCAATATCTTTCCCAAGTTGAATATAAAAAACATATCCGACAAAAATAAGAAAAACAAAAAAGAAAATCAAACCTTTGTTTAAAATAAGCCTGAAATAATCAAAAGAGTTAACTTTAAAATAGATGTACAGCGTACCGTAATCACGAACCTTTTTCGTAATCAATAAGTCATCCTTGGAAATGGATTCGGGAAGAGGAAACCCAAACATTTTCCCGGTTTTGTCAATAAAAGAAATTTTGGAATCTTTTGTTATTTTCTTTGTTTTCAAATAAATATCAAGGTCTTCGGGAGACGTTGCCGAAAAATAATAACCTTCAATCGTATCGGTTATTTCTCCAATATACCTGTCGGCCAACTCTCTGAAATCCTGCTTAACAATTTTAGTGGTAACCGAAACGCTTACAATACTGAAAAAGAAAATTATATAAAAAAGCACATAGATGATATTCATAAAAAACCATCTTAAACTAATAAACTCATTTGAAAAAAAGTTTAATTGAATTTCGTCGCTTAAAACATTCAATATTTTAACAAGATAAGTGCCCACCACCCTTTTTGTTATAATTCTTGAAATCAATGCGGCAATAGGCGCAAGGCCGGCAATTGAAAGTACCTGAATAATAACCCTGAAAAAGTCGGACTCATTTGCGTAAAATTTAAGAACAAAAGCAAAAATAATTCCGCCAATTATCCATAAAAATAACGTGGAAATATAGAATGTTTCGGGAAGAAAATAGAATACTTTTATTTTTGATACAATCCGACGTATATCTTCGTTTTTAATTTCGCTTGAAGATACGTAATTTTTTCTTAACCTTCCCACTATCCACAACGTTTTGGCAAAATAAACCGGAAAAATAACAACGGTAGCCGCCAAAACAATTTTTAAAACAAACGAGGGAGAATAAAAATCAAGTATTAAAAAAAGCAGAAAAACGCCTAAACTCCCGCTTAATTGCACAAGTATATCGTTTATCAATAAAATTCTTATAAAACGATTAAAATCCCTTTTATTATCGGTGCTAACCATACACTGTTATGTTATCAGAAAAAATCGTTTTTTGTAAACATAGAAACCCTTTTGTTGCCGTACTTTTTGACCTTGAAAACATCGCAGTTTTTTATGTCAACGTCAATGTTTATCCTGTGCTCAACAATCAAAAGTATGTTTCTTTCAGGCAGATACCTTTCTATGTATTTGATAATTGCAGAATAAAGTTTCTCGTCTTTGTAAGGCGGGTCAATGTAAATCACTACTCTTTCGTCATTTTTCAGATACTTTGCAAGATTTTTTAAAAAAATCAAAGCGTTTTCGTTAAAAACACGAGAGTTGGCGTCAAATCCGGTTTTTCCCAAATTTTCTTTAACAATTTGAATTGACTGTTCCGAATTATCCACAAAAGTCGCCTTTTTAGCCCCCCTTGAAAGAGCCTCAATTCCCATCATTCCGGTTCCGCAGCACAAATCAACAAAGTGCACGCCCTTTATGTCGCTTCCGATTATGTTGAAAACAGCCTCTCTAATCAATCCCGAAGTTGGCCTGATTTCCTTGCCCTTCGGCGTTTTTAGTTTCATTCCCTTCTTTGTTCCTCCCGTGATTCTCATTCCGCCTCCCAAACTTGCTTCATTCTTGACAAAAAGCCCTTTTAAAATAATAATGGTTAAGTATGAAAGTTGCAATTTTTTCCGACACGCACGACAACATGGCACTGTTTAAAAAAGGGATAGATTTCTGCAAAAAAGAAGGCATAAAAACCGTAATTCACGCAGGAGACATAATCGCCCCTTTTCTAATCCGCTGTTTCGGAAACGATTATTCCAAATTTAATTTTACGGCGGT
>JAMOUY010000375.1 GCA_027067895.1 Acidobacteriota bacterium | reverse complement strand
CTGGTACAACTTTGAGGCACTCGGCATTCCCAAAACCCACCCTGCAAGGGATACTCAGGACACATTTTACATATCTGACGACGTTGTTTTGAGAACTCATACCTCAAACGTTCAAATCCATGTTATGACAACCAGAAAACCGCCTTTCAAGGTTATTATGCCGGGAAGGGTTTACAGAAAAGACGCGGATATTACCCATTCCCCCATGTTTCATCAGGTTGAGGGGCTTGTTGTCGGGGAAAACATTACCTTTCAGGATTTAAAGGGGACGCTTGAAACGTTTTTGAAAAAACTTTTCGGGGAAAATGCAAAATTAAGGCTCAGGCCTTCCTTCTTTCCGTTTACCGAACCCTCTGCCGAGGTTGACGTGTCCTGCATTATGTGCGGGGGAGAAGGTTGCAGGGTTTGTAAGGGAAGCGGTTGGCTTGAAATATTGGGCGCAGGTATGGTTGACCCGGTTGTTTTTGAAAACGTCGGCTATGACCCTGAAAAACTTACCGGTTTTGCCTTCGGCCTTGGAGTTGAAAGAATAGCAATGCTTAAATTCGGTATTTCCGACATCAGGCTGTTTTTTGATAACGACATAAGATTTTTAAAGCAATTCAGATAGGGAAGTAATCATGGAATTTAGTTATAAGTGGCTAAAAAGGTATATAAAAACCGAATTGGGACCCGAAAAAATAGCGGAGATTTTTACCGAGCAGGGGCTTACCGTTGATTCTCTTGAAGAGAGAAACGGGGATTTTGTCTTTGATATAGACATTACCACAAACAGGCCCGACGCAATGAATTATCTGGGTCTTGCAAGGGAAATTGCCGCATCTGGATACGGAGAAATTTTGTATCCTTCAATTGATGTGAAAGAAGATAGTTCATGCAAAACTTCCGATTTTGTTTCGGTTGAGATTGAGGATACAAGGTGCAAAAGGTATGTGGCAAAGGTTGTTAAGGGAGTAAAGATAGGTCCTTCGCCAGACTGGATGGTTAAACTTCTTGAATCTGTGGGAATTCGTTCAATCAACAATGTTGTTGACATTACAAACTTTGTGCTTTGGGAAATGGGACATCCTCTTCATGCCTTTGATTACAGGTTTATTGAAGGCAAAAAAATAATTATAAGAAGTGCCAAAGAAGGAGAAAAATTCACCACTCTTGACGGTGTTGAAAGGGAATTGAATCCTTCCGATTTGCTTATTGCAGACGCAAAAAGGGGAATAGCCCTTGCTGGAATTATGGGCGGAGAAAATTCAGAAATCAGGGAAGACACGACAGATGTTGTTATTGAATCCGCTTATTTTGACCCTGCAACAATAAGAAAAACCTCTAAAAGGCTTGCGCTTCATACGGATTCCTCTTACAGGTTTGAAAGAGGCGCAGATATTGAAATTCTTGAGAAAGCGGCAAACAGGGCTGCCCAACTTATTGTGGAATATGCAGGCGGTACTTTGTGTTCCGAAACCATTGACGTGTATGTTGAAAAGTATGAGCCTAAAAGAATCAGGCTTCACCTTTCAAACGTAAAGAGGATTTTAGGCAAGGGAATTGAGGTTGGATTTATCAAGAAAACTCTGAAAAACCTTGGCTTTGACCTTGTAAACGAGGGAGACGATTTTCTTGATTACCTTGTGCCGTCTTACAGGGTTGACGTATGGAGAGAGATTGATTTGATTGAAGAAATTGCCAGAATGTACGGCTATAACAATTTTGACTCAACTTTACCGTTGATTGTAACACCGGGAAAAACAAAGAGTGAAAGGGATAAAACAATTTCGGTAATAAATGAGGAAATGCTTAAAGCCGGATTTTACGAGGCAATTTCATACTCTTTCTGCTCAAAAAATGACAACCTTGTAATCAATCCCGCTGTAAAAAACATGGTTGAAATATCAAATCCCCTTTCCGAAACAATGTCTGTAATGAGGACAAGCGTTTTTGCTTCGTTGTTTTACCCGTTTGCCAAAAATGTCAATTACGGCAACAGGGACGCAAGACTGTATGAAATAGGCAAGACTTATGTAAAAAAAGACGAACTTGCGAAGGAAGAAGAATTTGTTTCCGCAATTGCCGTTTTGGGAGAGCACAATAAGAATTGGAACGGAAAAGCAGATTACGTTGATTTTTACCTTTTGAAGGGAATTATTGAGGAAATTTGCAACAGAGTTACGGGTAAAAGTCCTGATTTTGAAGAGGTTGACTGGCCGTGCTTTGAAGAAGGCAAGGGAGCGGTTGTTAAACTTGACGGAAAAGACGTGGGAGTTTTGGGAGAATTTTCCGAAAAGGTTTTGAAACACTATGAGATTGATTTTCCTGCGGTTGGATTTGAGTTGGGTATTGAAAGGCTGATTTCCTGCGGATTGAAGGAATTTAAGTTTAAACCGTTTAGTTTGTTTCCAAAGGTTGAAAGGGATTCCGCCTTCCTTATTGACAAAACCGTGAGATTTGCCGATATTGAAAATGTGATAAAATCGTTGAACATTCCCTATTTGATTGATTTCAAACTTTTTGACAGGTATGAGGGAAAGGGAATCCCCAAAGGCAAGGTAAGCATTGCTTTAAATTTTGTTTTTCAGGCGGAAGACAGGACCTTAAACAGCGAAGAGGTAAATCAATTGCATGAAAAAATTATCAAGGAAATTATTGAAAAATTTGGAGCAGAATTAAGATGATTGCTGATTTGTTAAAAGAGTTAGAGCAAAAACTGACAAATGTTGTTGAGCAGAACAAGTCTTTAAAAAGCCAAATTCGTTCTTTAAACGAAAAAGTAAGTTATTTAACTCAGGAAATTAGCAGATTAAAAGCCGAAAACAGCGAACTTGCCTCAAAAATGTTAACATTAAAAGAGGCGGAAAAAACCGTTGAAGGATTGATTGAAAAAGTAAACAGGCTTCTTGAAGAGTAAACTTGAAAAGTAAAAGAGAGAAAAAATGGCACTAAATGCATACGACATAGAAATTTTTGGAAAACAACTAAGAATATCTTCAAGAGAAAGCGAGGAGCAGGTTAACAAAATAGTCAATTATCTTGACGCAAAGATGAGAGAGGTTTCCTCTCAAACCGGAGTTATTGATTTTTACAATGTCTTGCTGTTAACGGCAATTGTCCTTGTTAACGGCTATTTGACATTAATTAACGAGTGTAATAAAAAAGAAGAAGATTTAAAATACGCCAAAAAGATTAAGGAATTAATTAACTTGATTGACGGTTCTTTGAATAAAAGGGATTTCCTGTGAAACTCGTGATGGCAGGCAAATTTTGAACCAACACCATATTTTAGGGAGTCAGAGGATTCGGGGGCGAGCAAGCCTGATTAAATCGGGAAGCCCGAACCGAGTGCGAGACGCCCACCTGACGAGGTCAGGGTCAAACATTGCCGCCACACGGTTTCGCGGGGTTTTTGTGGCGTAAGATGAGGAGGTTGAAATGAGTGTTTTACCGTGGGTTATAGTAGGAGTTCTATTTGTTGCCTTGCTTGGATTGATAGGTTTTATTGCCTATAAATCCAAAAAAGAAAAGCAACTTCTTGATTCTGCCGAGCATAAAGTAAAAAACATTCTTGAAAGCGCAAAGAGAGAAGCGGAGCAGATTAAGAAAAGCGCTGAAATTGAAGTAAGGGAAATTAAACAGCAAATCAGGGAAAAAATTGAAAGAGAACTTGAAAGCAAGAGAAGGCATCTTGAAGAGTTAGAGAGAAAGTTAGACAAAAAAGAGGATATTTTAGAGCAGAGGTCTAACTATCTTGACAAAAAAGACCTTGAATTGCAGCAGAAGGAGAGGGAGTTAAAGCAACTTGAAGAAAAACTTTTGAAAGAAAAAGAAGAGTTGCAGAAACTTATCGCAAGCGAAACTCAAAAATTGGAGCAGATTGCAGGCTTAACAAAAGAAGAAGCAAAGAAAGAGTTAATGTATCTGCTTGAAGAAGATGCAAAGAAAAGTATTGTGAAAAAACTGAGAAAAATGGAAGAAGAGGCGGAATTTACCGCTAAAAACAAGGCAAGGGAAATTATCAGTCTTGCAATTCAGAAATCCGCTTC
The DNA here is from genome assembly GCA_027067895.1 of Acidobacteriota bacterium. Lineage (GTDB taxonomy): Bacteria > Acidobacteriota > Holophagae > Thermotomaculales > Thermotomaculaceae > Thermotomaculum. The sequence goes on along the minus strand of JAMOUY010000375.1, from coordinate 1,784 downwards.
CGATTACGTTTCCGAGTCAACCGTTTCCGTTGTTGATTTGCCAAACGACGAAATGAAGGGAAGAATAATCGGAAGAGAGGGAAGAAACATTAGAGCGATTGAAAAGGCTACCGGAGTTGATTTGATAATTGACGATACCCCCGAAGCGGTAATTCTTTCATCCTTTGACCCGATTAGAAGGGAAGTGGCAAGGCTTGCTCTTGAAAAACTTATTGCAGACGGAAGAATCCACCCTGCAAGAATTGAAGACGTTGTTGAAAAAGTTAAACTTGAACTTGACGCCGAGATTAAAAGAGAAGGTGAAAACACCGTGTTTGAACTGGGTATAGGAGACCTTCACCCGAAACTTATAAAACTTATCGGAAGATTGAAATACAGGACTTCATACGGACAGAATATTTTGCAGCACTCAAAAGAGGTTGCGCATATTGCAGCGTTTATGGCTCATGAATTGGGGGCAAACGTAAAAATTGCGAAAAGAGCGGCTCTGCTTCACGATATAGGAAAGGCTATTGACAAAGAGGTTGAGGGAACGCACGTTGAAATAGGTATTGATTTGCTGAAAAGGTTCGGCGAGTCGGAAGAGGTTATTCACGCCGTTCACGCCCACCACGGAGACGTTGAGCCCAAGACCGTTGAGGCTGTTATCGTTCAGGCCGCAGACGCTTTAAGTGCCGCAAGGCCGGGCGCAAGAAGGGAAATTCTTGAAAGTTATATCAGAAGGCTTGAAAAACTTGAAGAAATCGCTTCTTCGTTTGAAGGAGTCCAGAAATCTTACGCAATTCAGGCAGGTAGGGAAATCAGGGTTATTGTTAACAGCGAATTGGTTGACGACGATAAAATCTACTGGCTTTCAAAGGAAATTGCGAAAAGAATTGAGGAAGAATTAGATTATCCCGGCCAGATTAAAGTAACTATTATCAGGGAAACAAGGGCTATTGAATACGCAAGGTAAAAAATGAAAATTCTATTTATTGGCGATATTGTCGGAAAAACGGGCAGGGCTTCGGTAAAGGAAGTCCTGCCTTTCCTTTTTAAAAGGTTAAAACCGGATTACACAATTGCAAACTGCGAAAACCTTGCACACGGAAACGGAATTACCGAAGAAACGATTGGGGAAATGAGGGAGGCGGGAATAAAATGCTTTACTTCCGGCAACCATATATTTGACAAAAAGGCGGCGCTGGATTTTATTGAGGATTACCCCGACGTTTTAAGGCCTTTAAATTATCCCCCTTCGGTGCCGGGACACACCTATCGCATTGAAAAATTGCCCGAAAACAAAACCTTGCTTATTACCAACCTTTTGGGCAGGGCTTTTATGCCCCCGGTTGACTGTCCTTTCAGGACGCTTGAAAAACTGCTTGAAGAAAAAAAAGCGGATTACGTTTTTGTTGATTTTCACGCAGAGGCCACGGCGGAGAAGGCTGCCTTTGCCAATTACTTTGACGGCAGGGTTGACGTTGTAGTCGGCACCCACACCCATGTGCAAACTGCTGACGAAAGAATGCTTCCCAAAGGCACGCTTTTTATCTCGGATGTGGGAATGTGCGGCGCATCTGACTCAATAATCGGGGTGAAAAAGGAAGCGGCCATTAAGAGAATGATAACCGGGCTTCCCCAAAGGTTTGAGCCTGCCGGGGGGGATTGGTGGTTTTCTGCGGTAATTGTTGACCTTTCGGAAAACAAAAAAATAGAGAGAATTTTTTTCAAATCAAAAAGGGAGTTTGAGCAATGGAAATTGAAGAATTGACAATTGAATGGTATGACAACGGCGAGTTGGT
>JAMOUY010000374.1 GCA_027067895.1 Acidobacteriota bacterium | reverse complement strand
TTTCTTCAATTCTTCCCTTAACGATTGGCGGAATTGAGGAAAGCAGGGTTGTATCCTGCGGATTTATGAAAATTGATTTGTCTTTCAAAAACTCTTTGAGTTTTGAAATGTTTTTGAAAATTTTGTCAAAGGGCAGGGCGAGGTATCCGTTTTCGGTTTCCTCTTTGTAAAGTTTTTCTATCTCTTTTTTGATTTCCTCAATGCGGTTTTCAAAGTTTTGTTTGTCTTCAAATAAGAAAATTGTGTTTTTAAGTTTTTCTTCAAAAAAGTCCTCTTTTAATGCAAGGGAAAGGTAAAAAAAGTCTTTTAAATGCCCCTTTTCAATCTGGGAAATTTTTTCTTTTAAAGAGAGTTTTAGTTTCTCCCCTTTGAAAAGTTTTTTCAGGCGGTTTTTTAGTTTTTCCCTCTCTTTTTCCGTGTTTTTTAAAGGAAAAATGGGAAAGATTGTTGTTTCTGCAATTGCTTTTACAGACTTCTGGCTTGCCGGGTCAAACAGTTTTATTGTCTCAACTTCGTCAAACTCTATCTCAACCCTTACGGGAAACTCGCTGTTAAAGGGGAAAAAGTCTATAATGTTTCCCCTGAATGCAAATTCTCCCGCTTCCTTTACAATATCCGTGTTTGTGTATCCCGTTTCTGTTAAAAACTTTTTTATTTTTTCCCCGTCCGTTTCTTCTCCTGTTTTTAATGCTAAAAACATATCCGATAAATCGGGCAGGGGAAGAAGGAAAAAACAGGGGTTTGCAACCGATATTTTTTCGTTTTTTAAAAAAAAGCGATGGTATGCGTCAAAGTATTTTGTTTTTGTCTGAATGTGCGGTTCAAGCATTGTTGAGGTAAGGGAAAACGAAGGAAATTCAGGCGAGTTTAAGTCTTTTGACAAAATTTCTTTTTTGTTTTTTGATGAGGGAACAAATACAATCTTTTTTTCGCTTTTTTTTGCAAGCAGTTCAAGAAAAATAGAAAAGAGAGACCCTTTTAAGTCAGGAATCTCTCTTTTATCTAAAAGAGTTTTTTGGCAAACTAATTTTTCAACAAGGTCAAGCACTTAAAATTATTTTGACTTGCCTATCGGCATTACCCCTTCCAAGTTGTTGTGCGGTCTCGGGATTACGTGTACGGATACAAGTTCTCCCACTCTTCTTGCTGCCGCCGCTCCCGCGTCAGTTGCGGCTTTTACAGCGGCTACGTCTCCCCTTACAACGATTGTGCAGTATCCGCCGCCTATTTTTTCGTAGGATACCAAGGTTACGTTTGCCGCTTTTACCGCTGCGTCTGCGGCTTCAATCAAAGCAACAAGGCCTTTTGTTTCAATCATTCCGATTGCGTCGCCCATAAAATTATCCTCCTAATTCGTCTATAATACCTTTAATAAGGTTGACCAACTCTTCCTTAGAAAACCTGTAATACTTTACATCGCTTCCCGTTGAGCAAAACCTCGGCATGCCTGTATCAATGCCCATCTTTTGCCTTAAAGCCATCAATGTATCCACTTCCTCGCAGGGCAGAGTCTTCGGAGAACCTAAAAGGTTTGCTACAAGGGTAATTTTAGCATAATGTTCAACCTGTTCCATAAGAAAATAGGCTTTTTCAACATTTTCGGCTATTGTGATTGCTCCGTGGTTTGCCAAAAGGACTGCGTTGTATTCAAGGTAATCAACTATTGAGTTTGCAAGTTTTTCCGTTGAGGGGGTGCCGTAAGGGGCAAGAGGTATTGTGCCAAACATAAGCACCGTTTCCGCCGTCAAACTCTGTTCAAGCCCCAATCCCGCACAGGCAAAACCGGTTGCAACGGGAGGATGTGCGTGGACTACGGCTTTTGCGTCCTCTCTGTTTTTGTAAATTGTAAGGTGCATCTGTGTTTCGGACGAGGGCTTTTTGTTTCCCTCTATTAAATTGCCGTCAATGTCTATGGCTATTATGTCTTCCTCTTTTAAAAACCCCTTGCACAAACCCGAGGGTGTAATGTAAATTTTTTCTCCGTCTCTTACCGATATGTTTCCCTCGTATCCGGATATTAGGTTTTTTGCGTAAAGCCTTCTTCCTATTTCAACAATGTCGCTTTTTACACTCATTGCCCGTCTTTCTCCATACACTCTTTTGAGCAGTAAAGTTTGCCTTTTGCCTTAACTCCCGTTTCAACGGGGAAGTAGGTGCCGCACACCGGGCATTTTACCATTTCCCCTTTGTTTACCTTGGGCGGTATGTTAGATTTTTTTTCCTCATGGGGGAAAAGGGATTTTTCAAAAAATGTTTTGATTTTGTAATAGAAAAAGTAAATTGTACCGAAAAAAAGTCCCAAAAATATTAAAAATTTAACCATTATTTTTCTCCGTTAAGGTTTTCAAGAAACTCTGGCCCCACAAGCACTTCCCTTATTTTCCCACCCTGTCTCGGCTTTGGGCCCACTATTCCGTCGTCTTCCATCATTTCAATATACCTTGCCGCTTTGTTGAATCCTATGGACATTCTTCTTTGAATGTATGAAATTGAGGCTTGTCCCGTTGAAACCACAAGTTTTACAGCCTCAATGTATTCCGGGTTGTTTGAACTCAGTTTTATTTTGCTTTCACCGTAGGAAACCTCAATCTCGTCCTTTTTTTCTTCGTAATTTTTGATGTCGTCTTTGTAATCGGGGCTTCCGTATGCTTTCAGATACGATACAAGGTTTTCCACTTCTTCTTCCGAAACAAAGGGTGCGTGAATTCTTATAACCTCGCTTGTGCCGGGGGGCTGGAAAAGCATATCTCCCTTTCCAAGCAACTGCTCCGCTCCGCTTCTGTCAAGCACGATTCTTGAATCAATTGATTGTGTTACTTTGAAACAAATTCTTGAAGGCATATTGGATTTTATTACTCCCGTTACAATGTCTCTTGAAGGCCTCTGTGTTGCCAGAACAAGGTGTATTCCCACCGCTCTTGCTTTTTGGGCAAGCCTTGCGATGGATTCTTCAACCTTTGCCCTTGCCACAAACATTAAATCCGCAAGTTCGTCAATGATTACAACGATATATGGCAGAGGCTCCAACTCTTCTCCGCCTTTCATTTTTTTTCTGATATTGTTGTATGATTCAAGGTTTCTTACCCTTAAATCCTTTAAAATTGAGTATCTTCTTTCCATCTCGGAAACCGCCCATGAGAGGGCGCTTGCCGCTTCCTTTGAATCAATAATAACGTCGGTTAACAGGTGAGGAATATTGTTGTAAACTCCCAACTCAACCATTTTGGGGTCAACCATAATCATCTTTAATTTTTCAGGCGGATTTTTGACAAGAAGTGAGCAAATCATTGCATTTAGTCCCACACTCTTTCCTGAGCCTGTTTGTCCGCCGATTAAAAGGTGGGGCATTCCGTTGAGGGAAGAGAAAAAGGGCTCTCCCGTAACATTAAGTCCAAGCGCTATGGTAAGCGGGTCTTTTGCATTCCAAAAACTTTCGTTTGAAATTATCTCTTTCAGGACAATAAGTTTTCTCTTTTTGTTGGGCACTTCTATTGAGATTGTAGGTTTTCCGTAAGTCCTTTCTATTCTGATTGATTTTGCCGCAAGCCCTATGCTTAAATCATTTGCAAGGTTTTGGATTGTTGAGAATTTCACTCCCGCTTCAAGTTTAATTTCATAGGTGGTAACTATGGGGCCGGGATGAATGTCGGCAATTTGGCAATTTACCTTAAACTCTTGTAATTTTTTGATTAGTGCCTGCCCTTTTGCTTCCAACTCTCTTTTGTCAATAAACGATTGGTAATCCGGGTCTGCGAAAATTTCTTCCCACGGCGGATTGTAATCTTCTGTTTTTTCAAACTTCATTATCTTTTTTTCCTGAGATTTTTCTTCTTTGTCAGGTTTTTTCCCTTTTTTTACAGGTTTAGGTTTTGTTTTTTTCGGTTTTTTTATCGGTTTAATTGTTTTTTTCGCAATGCTTCTTTCTTTTTTGTTTGCAAAAAAGTCTTTTATGGTGTTTATGCTTACGGTGATAATCTTTTTTACCGAAGCAAATAGCAGAAAATACAGAGACTTTATGTTTAGTTTTATTGCAAGAATTAAGGAAATTGCTATTAAAAAAGAGATGAGAATAATTGTTCCCCAGAAGTTAAATTCCGGAAGAAGCATTCCTTGAATTTTGTTTCCTACCATGCCGCCGGCACTTGTAAATTCTTTTCCGGTAAACCTTGTGTCTATAAAGAGAATGTCGCTTAGAAAGATGGAAAGCAGGGTGGAAAAAGAGATTAGTTCAAGTATAAAAATTCCCGAAGCATAGGCTATTTTCGCAAGATTTAACCCTTCTTTGAAAATTAAATAGGAAAGGGTGAGCAGAAACAATACAAACAGGTATGATGCGTATCCGAAAAGGTTTATAAGCACCGCGCTTAAATTTGCCCCGAATGAGCCTATCAAATTGTTTGAATACAGTTTTGAAACCGTGTCGGATGTAAAAAGACTCGGGTCGGTAGGGGAAAATGAAATTAGACTTAAAAAAATTATGCACGCAAGAAAAAGCAAAATAAAAGCGACTATGTCGTCAAGTATTTTTGTAATATTAAAATTCTCTTCATTCTTAGCCATAACTTCATTATTATGTTACCAAAAAAGCGTTTAAAATTAAAAAAAACTTGATTTTTTGCCAAAAAAGAATAATGCTATAAACGCTATGAAAAATATTGAAACATACGATTTTTTGAGATTTATAGTTGAAGAATTGCCGATGCCTTTGTTTGTTACCGACATTAATGACAAGATTTTGTTGGCAAATTCGTTTGCAAGGGCTTTAATGGGCGACGATATTATCGGCAAAAACGCAAATGAATTTCTCTATTCCCTTGCGGATAAAAAAAAGGTAAACGAAAAGGTGCAAAACAGGATAGAAACGGGGAAAGAGATTGATACCTATACAATTACCCTGAAAAACAAAGAGACGGGAAACGTTTTTGTGGCGGAATTATTTATTCATGTTGCCGGGAATTACAAAATAGTTGTTTTCAAAGATATTACGAAAGAGGCGGAAGCCAGAAAACTGGTTAACTACATGGAGACAAACTTGAAGAGAATTCAAGAAAGTTTGCTTCCTGAGGAAAGCAAGGATTTCGGTTGTCTTGAATACTCGTATTTTTACCTTCCATACGGTATGATTGGCGGGGATTACTTTGACATTATAAAAATTGAAGACAAAAAACTAATAGGAATAATGGCAGATATTTCGGGCCACTTTTCCCCGGCGGCAATGGTTATGGCAATTGTCAGGACTTTGTTTCATTCAAGAAAAATCGCCGGAAAGGGAAGAAGGTTTGTTAAATTTATTGAATTTCTTGACTCTTATCTTTTAAGCCTGAAAAACATATCAAACTATGTAAGCGGGCTTTTTTGCAGGATAGATTTGACGGAAAAGAAAATGCATTATATCAATGCCGGACACCTTCCGTTTATTTTAAACGAAAAAGTTGTTTATCCCGCAAAGTCCCAGTTTCCCGTCGGACTTAAAATTCCCTTTGAGAAAAAATACAGAGAAGAAACAATTGAGTTGAAAAAAGGGGACAGGCTTGTGTTTTTTACCGACGGGCTTTTAACTTTGTCTAAATTCAGAGACAAAAATTCTTCCGAGGTGATTGAAGAGATAAAAGATTTGGTTTTGCAATTCAAACACCTATCATCCAAAGAATGCCTTAAAAAAATAACGGCTGAGTTAAACCTATTAAACGACATTCCGTCAAGTTTGAAAAACGAAGACGACTTGACAATTTCAATAATAGACATAAAGGAGTGAGTATGGATTCGGTAAAAAAAGCCGCCGAATTGATTTCAAACTCTCAAAAAATCGTTGCCTTTACAGGGGCGGGAA
>JAMOUY010000373.1 GCA_027067895.1 Acidobacteriota bacterium | reverse complement strand
TTTTCAGAGACAATCCGTTTTTTTATAAATTAGTGAATTTGATTTTTCATGTTTTGTCATCGTTTTTGTTTTTTCTTTTTTTGAGAAATCTTTTGGAGGCGAAGTTTCCGGAAGAAGATTTTACAGACAAAAAGCGAGAAAAACGTAATAAAAAAGGGAAAAAGGCAAAACGCAAAAACGGAAACGAATTGTCTTACAAGGAAGTTTTTCCGTTTGTCGCATCTTTTTTGTTTCTTGTTCATCCGGTTGTATGCGAGGCGGTTTCCTATGTTTCCGGAATGATTAACGGGATAGGCGGATTTTTCTTTATTGCGGGCCTTTACTCTTTTTTGTTTTTTCTTGTGAAAGAAGGCAGGGAAAAATCAATTTATTTGTTTTTATCGGTAGTATTTTATTTAATTGCCTTTTTCTTTAAAGAGGTTTATTTGATAATTCCTTTGATTTATCTTTTGCTTTACCTTTTTGTAAAAGGTGCAAATAAAAAGAAACTTATTCTGATTGTTGTCGCTTTTGTGTTTTTTGTCTCGTTAATTTTCGTATTGGCTTTTGTTGTCCCTATTTCTCCTTTTACAATTATTAAAGCAAGGCTTATCCGTTTGCACGGAAAATTTCTTATAACAGCTCTTGCCTCAAACATTTATGCAAATCTTTATTCGCTTTTTTTGAATATTTTTCCGTATTCTTTGAATATAGACCATGATTTGCCGCTAATTAAGAAAATTTATGATATTAGGGTATTGCTGTCGGTTGCGGTTATTGCTTTGTTGTTTTACGTTTTTTACAGATTTAGAAATAAATTCAGGTTGTCTTTGTTTTCTTTGCTGGCGTATTTTATTTTAATGGCGCCTTCAAATTCTTTTATTTTAAGAGGTGCGGAATGGGGCGGATTTGACATTTTGAGCGAAAGAAACCTTTATGCGCCTTTGTTTTTCTTCGTGATTATTATTACCGAATTTATTTGGGTACTTTCTGAAAACAATGGCAGAAAATTTAAAACAATTTCCCTGATTTTAATTTTTGTTTTTTCTGTAAGAACGTTTGTCAGGAATTTTGATTTCCGCGATAACTATTCCCTTTGGAAATCGTCGTATGTTTTTTCTTCCGAAAAAGTAAGGCCTAATTATAATTTGGCGGTTGAATTGAAGAATAGGGGAATGTATGAAGAGGCTATTCCCTATGCGGAAAAGGCTTACAGGCTTTATCCTTCTGCCAATACCGTCGGCCTTCTTGCATCATTGTATAAAAAGTCGGGGCAAACCGGTAGATATAAAGATTTGTTGGAAAGTGCGTTGGAAAAAAGGAAATTTCAGTCTGCTCTTTTGTTTCATGAACTTGGGGAATATTATTACAAACATGGGGATTTTAAAAAAGCGGAAAAATATTTTTTAAAAGCCATAAAAAAGGATAAATTCTATATTTTGCCAAGGCTTTCTCTTGTTTTTCTTTATCTGAATGAAGGTGAAGTACAGAAGGTTCCCAAGCATTTGAATTTTCTTATCTGGGTGTTGGAGCATAGAAAAGGACAATATTTGAAAGGGGTTGAGATAGACTCTATTGTTCAATCAAGAATTTATTTTGCGAGGGCGTTGTATCGTTTTTTGTTGGGGGATAGCAAGAGAGGGGTTGAATTTTGCAAAAAATCAATAGAGTTAAATCCCAATTTTACCGAGCCTTATCTTAAATTGGGGGAATATTACTACGTAAAAAGAAAAGACGACCTTGCGTTGAAATACTTTAATCTTGCTAAAAAAACGCCGGATTATCCAAAATATGCAAAACAAGTTGAAGGCATGATAGAAGAGATTGAAAAATCAAAAAAATCAAAAAAAGCCCCCGATTCTTAATTTGAAAAAAAAACTAAAAATTAAAAAAGGTTAGACTATATCAGTAAAATTAGGTTATTATTATAAACTGAACGAGTATAAAGGGGAAATTTTAAAATAAAGGGAGGGGCAGTGAAGATTTCAAGACTGTTTTTTACCGTTTTGTTCCTGTTTGCGATTTGGGTATTGCTTACAGGCAGTCTTCGGTATGATGAGTTGATTACCGGGCTGTTTGTGGCTGTTGTTGTCTCCCTTTTCACAGGTCCGCTTTTTACAAGGAGGGGAATTTATCACCTTCATCCCAAGCGAATCTGGGGAAAGGTTGTTTACCTTTTTGTTTTTATGATTGAACTTGTTAAGGCAAACGTTGATGTTGCCAAAAGGGTTCTTTCTCCGTCATTGCCTTTAAATCCGGGTATAGTCAGGGTTAAGACAAAATTAAAAGAAGATATGGACAAACTCTGGCTTGCAAATTCAATTACATTAACCCCGGGTACAATGACGCTTGACATTAAGGGAGACGAGTTGTTTATTCACTGGATTGACGTTAAAACTTCCGATGTAGAAGAAGCCGGTGAAGTTATAAAAGGCGCTTTTGAAAGGCATCTCGGAGGTGTTCAATGACGCTTGTGGATATTGTTGTTCTTCTTATAGGGGTTAGTTTAATAGCCGCTTTTATAAGGTTTTACAAAGGCCCGACAATGAGCGACAGAGCCATGGCATTGGATTTTATGTCGGTTGTTGTTGTTTCTTTGATGGTTGTTTTGTCGTTTATCTTTGACAGACAGATTTACCTTGATGTTGCCATGGTTTACGCGCTAATAGGTTTTATCGGCACGGTGATAATCGGGCGTTATCTTGAAGGGGGGCTGTAATGCTGAGTACAATTCTTACTTACACAGGCTATGTCCTTCTTGTAATTGGATGTTTTTTCCTTGTGGTTTCTTCCCTTGGGATTTTAAGAATGCCCGACCTTTACAATAGGTTACAGGCAGGCACAAAGGCAAGTACTCTCGGCGCTATGTGCACAATTATGGGAGTTGGGTTTCTTCATCCTGAATGGTGGGTTAAATGCTTTCTTCTCACACTTTTTATCCTTATGACAAACCCTCTTTCCTCTTCGGTGCTTGCAAGGGCTTCTTTGAGAAGCGGAGTAAAGCCTTACAAACTTGTGGTTGACGAGTGTGAAGAATATTACCGCAAAGAAAAAGAGGAGAATTAAAATGAATGTGGTGGTAATTATAACGATAGTTTGCGTATTGCTTATGATACTTGCCTCTTACTTTGCTATAAAAACTGAGGATTTGGTTTCTGCGGTTATAGCAAGTTCGGTTGTTTCTCTAATGGCAAGCGTGCTTTTTCTTATCCTTCACGCGCCCGATGTTGCAATGACCGAAGCGGCAATCGGTGCCGGTCTTTCAACCGTGGTTTTCCTCATTGCCATAAGAAAAACCGAGAGATTTGAGAAAGACGAGGAGCAATGATATGAAAAAGCCGGGATTGAAAAAAAGATTAAGGGTGAAAAACATCTTTGTTTTTCTTATTGTTCTTTACTTCGGATTTCAGATGTTTAGCGTAATATCCTTCCTTGACCTCAACAATGTTAAGGGAGTGGCAAAGTATTACTTGGAAAACGACATAAAAGATACTCAATCGGCAAATGTTGTTACCTCAATTGTTGTAAATTACAGGGGGTTTGATACTTTGGGCGAGGTTACCGTTCTGTTTTTAGCGGCAACGGGACTTGGGGCAATTCTTTCAGGCCATAGAAAGGTGAAGAAGCAGAAAATTCTCGCCAACACAATGCTTCAATACGGCTCAAAGCCTCTTCTGGCAATTGTAATTCTTTTCGGAGCCTATATCTTTATCCACGGACACCTTTCTCCCGGAGGAGGGTTTCAGGGGGGTACGGTGATAGCAACCGGTTTTTTAATGATGCTTCTTGCCCTTGAAGGATATGAAATTAAGCATGGATACGTTAAATGGACTGAAAGCCTTGCCGGTTTAACCTTCGTTACCGTCGGACTTATAGGCCTTGTCCTTTTAGGAAGTTTCCTTGCAAACTTCCTTCCTCTTGGCAAAGTCGGCGACCTTTTCAGTGCAGGCGTAATTCCCATAATTTACGTTGCAGTCGGTTTCAAGGTCGGTTCCGAACTTACCGGATTGCTTGACAACATGATGGGGGTAATAGAATGAAGGCGTTGATTATGAACACTCATTATATAGTTTTTGCAGGCATTTTGATGCTAATGGTAATCGGTTTGTTCGGTGCTTTGACTAAAAGAAACCTTATTAAAATTTTAATAGCCCTTGGTATTTTGGATACGGGAATAAATCTTTTCTTTATTGCCATAGGCTATGTTACCGGAAAAACTGCGCCGATTTTTTCAAAACAAGGGTTAAGTTCGGGAAACATGGTTGACCCGGTGCCTCAGGCTCTTGTTCTTACAGCCATTGTTATCGGTGTTGCGGTGCTTGCTTTGGGTCTTTCCATTGTTATCAGGGTTTACGAACATTACGGAACTTTAAATGTTTCAAAGATTAAGAAGATGAGGGGGTAGGCGTGAGTTGGTTTAGTCCTATTTTGATGATTGCCGTTCCGCTGTTTGTCGCATTTTCCATACCCCTTTTAGGGTATATCCATAAGAAAGCCGGGCTTTACGCCATGAGTTTAACCCTGCTTTTCAACACTTTTGTGGGATTTTACTTTCTGCCCAAGGTGTTGGAAAAGCCGATAAGGGTTATAATTGCCGGTTATAAACCGCCTTTCGGAATTAACCTTGCCATAACGCCGTTTTCTATGTTTTTGGCATGCCTGATTTCGGTGATGGGCTTTCTTGTTTCTCTTTACCTTTTGAAAGACAACACTACGGAAACTCAGGATAAGTTTTCAATGCTGATTCTTCTTGTGGTAATGGGCTCAACGGGAATTGTTCTTACAGGCGATATTTTCAACATGTTTGTTTTTATTGAGATTATGAGCATTTCTTCCTATGCGCTTACTGCTATAAAGAAAGATAGAAAGGGAAGCGAGGCGGGCATTAAATTTCTGCTTGTCGGCTCAATTTCTTCCGCATTTCTACTTCTGGGAATTGCTCTTATCTATAACCAGTTGGGCACTCTAAACATGGCGGATATAGCAAACAGGTTTTCCCAGATGAATCCCAAGGTGGCAACGCTTGCCGTAATTTTTCTCTTTGTGGGGCTTGGGATTGAATCCGAAATGTTTCCTTTAAACGCTTGGGCGCCGGACGTATATCAGGGCGCACCCGCCCCGGTTGCGGCTTTGTTTTCCGCGGTTACCGTAAAGGCGGGGCTTTACGCAATGATTAGGTTTCTGTTTACAATAGCGTCCAATGCGCTCTTTATAAAACTTTTAATGGTTTTCGGCATAATGACGGTGATTGTTTCCGAATTGGCGGCGTTGAGACAGAATGACGTAAAAAGAATGCTCGGTTATTCTTCCCTCGGCCAGATTGGAGTAATTCTCTTTGCCGTGGGAATAGGCACTTCGCAAGCCTTACAGGGTGCGGTTTTCCACTTTGTTAACCATGCAGTTTTAAAAGCGACTCTGTTTTTAAGCGTGGGTTTGCTTGCCAAAGCCGCCGGCGGAAGCACTGTTGAAGAGTTGAGGGGAATAGGAAGAAAATATCCCTTTGTCGCAGGCGTTTTTGCCGTTGCCGCATTGGGAGTTATGGGATTCCCGCCCTTGAACGGGTTTATGAGCAAGTTGATGATACTGACCGCTGCGGCGAAGGCGGAGCACATTGTTTTGATTATGCTCATACTTGCCGCAAGCGTTGTTGAGGGAGTTTACTATTTCAGGGTATTGCAGGTTATGTTTAAAGAGCCTGAGCCTACAAGGATAGAGAAAAGAAATTTTTCTCTTCTTCCCCTTCTTCCTCTTGCGGTTTTTGTTGTGGTTATAATCGGAATCGGACTTTTCCCCGGCGTTTTAATGCCGTATTTAAAGGGAGCAACTATGGATATTATGTCTAAAAGCAATTACATAA
>JAMOUY010000372.1 GCA_027067895.1 Acidobacteriota bacterium | reverse complement strand
AGCCACAACAAGTGGGACGCAATTCTGTTTAACTCGGTTAAAAGCACCCTGAAATACTGCGCTTTGGGCGGCACTTCAATACCGCCGAGTTTTTCAAGAGTTTCAATATAGCCTAAGTTGTTTGAAACGGCGGCAATGTAATCAAGCCTGTCAGTAAGGTTCAATCCCTGCAAATAATTCAGGTTTTCCGCAAGTTTTTCAACCCCTCTGTGAAGGTAGCCTATATCAGGCTCCAAATCCACCACGGTTTCTCCGTCAAGTTTAAGTTTAAGCCTTAAAACACCGTGGGTTGAGGGGTGCTGAGGCCCCATATTCAGTTCAACTATTTCTCTCTTAAACATAGCCTAATCCTCTTCCCTTAATTTTCTTACCAGTCTTGCGGTGTATTCCTCTCTTCCCTCAGCCTTATCCGCATCCTTTCTCAAAGGATGTCCTACCCAGTCTTCGGGAAGAAGAATTCTTGTTAAATTATCCCTGCCGGTAAACTCTATTCCCATTAAATCGTACGCTTCCCTCTCGTGAAAATCCGCGGTTTTCCAAATTTCCATAACGGAAGGAACGCTTTCTTCTTCATCAAGAAAAACCTTTACCCTCAACCTTTTGTTCATACTAACCGAGTAAAGGTGGTAAGAAAGCCCGAATCTTTTGGAAACTCCCTCGTATTTGAGATAGTCAACCGAGGAAATGTCGGCAAGGTAATCAAAACCGAAATCCTTTATCTTTTTGAAGGTGTCAAGGTAATTTTCGTCGTTTTCAACAACAATGTTAAACTCTCCCACCGAAACATAGGCTTCCTTAACGGAATCACCCAATTTGCCGATTAAATCTTTCTGCCAACTTTCAGTTGGCTCCTCTTTGGCAGCCTCAACAATTTTCGGCTTCGGTGGAACTTTTTTCGCAGCAGGCGCCGCCTTCTTCGCCTCTCCTGCTTTTGCTTCGGGTTTCTTTACTTCTTCTTTTTTATTTTCTTCCGGAGAGGGATTTTTTTTCAATTCATCAGACATTTATCCCCTCCTTCAAGTATTTGTCTCTCAATGAAGATTTCATGATTTTATCCTGCAATCTCATAAAGCCGTAGAGAAGAGATTCCGGCCTTGGCGGACATCCGGGAATGTAAACGTCAACCGGAACGATTTTGTCAACTCCCTGCAAGGTTGAATAGGTATCAAACAATCCGCCCGAATTTGCGCACGCACCCATGGAAATAACCCATTTGGGTTCGGGCATCTGGTCGTAAACCTTTCTTACAACAGGCGCCATTTTCAAGGTAACGGTGCCAGCAACAATCATTAAATCAGACTGTCTCGGAGTCGCTCTGAAAATTCCCGCACCGAATCTGTCCATATCAAACCTTGACGCACCGGTTGCCATCATCTCAATGGCACAGCATGCAAGGCCGAATGTCATGGGCCATACGGACGATTTTCTCGCCCAATTGAAAACCCATTCAAGCCTTGTTGTAATCAAAAACTTGTCAACTAATTCCTGTGTTATTCCCACTCCAACGCCCCCTTCTTCCATGCATAAACGTATCCAAAGATTAGTATCAAAAGGAAAATACCCATTTCAACAAACCCGAACAGGCCTAAAACTCTGTATTTCACGGCCCACGGATAGAGAAAAATGGTTTCAACGTCAAAAATCAAAAACACAACCGCAACGATATAATACCTGACATTAAAGTTTTCCCTTGCTTCGGTAATTTCTTCAATACCGCACTCGTAAGGCGACAGTTTAGATTTGCTAAACTTTGAAGGCCTAAAAAACCTTGCAATCGCCAAAGTTACAAGCGGAAAAAGAATTGCTATGGCAAGGAAAATCAACAACGGAATGTATTGTGCGTGGGACAAGGTTCCCTCCTTTAAATTAGAGTAAATACACAAAACCCAATCAGTTAAAAACTATCATAATTTGTGACTTAAATCAATTATTAATGATTTTTCCGAGAAATTAAGTTTACCGAGAGGGTAAAAATACTTGCAAGAAAAAAATCGGAAATATGTTTGAATTTGATTGAAATTGAAAATTAACTAAACACAATAGATGAAATATACGATTTTACTCTGTCTCTCAACAAATAATATTTCTCTTTCGCTTCGCTTGTATCGGATTTTTTAAATTCTTCAAACAAAAGATGCCAATCAACATAGCCGTTTTGAACAAACTGCTGATGGGCATTTTGGTAGTAGAATTTGTTTATCGACTCTCTTCTGGTAATTTCTCCCATTGCATAGAGGTATTTGCCTCTGTCTATAAATTCGGAAACTATATTGGAAGGCATATCCACATTGTCCCTTGCAATTACATAATATCCATCTAAAACAGTGTAATATGCTTCCAGATAGGATAGTATCATTGACGCAACGTGTTTCAAAATAGGAATTGCATGAGACCTGACAGATATTTTGTCTTTATCAACAGAAATAAGCCTGTAATCTTCAAGATTTTTTAATTCTTTTTCCACATCTTCCTTTGTCAACTCATCTCTTGCATACAAAAATTCCTTTTTAAACATCTCAAAAAGAAAAGAAGATTCTTCAAAAATCTCCTGAAAAGTTAAAGAATTTTTCTTTTTAACAAGTATTGAATTCGCCACAAAAGCAACGTTTAAAAACAAATGAATTACGTTGTTTTTATAGTATTCAAGATAACTTCTTCTGTCTTCGTCAACCACGTAAACAGTTCTTCCGCCAAGTTCTTTTAATTCAACTACGTCTTTTTCTATAAAGTAGTCAATAACCTTTCTTATAACATCGCCGTTTCCCTTTGAAAAAACGTCAGCCAAAGGCGCATTAGCGGATTTTACATAAGACAAAGCATAACTTATTCTTCTCTGTAATCCCGTTTCAAGCAAGCCTTTTTTGATGTTTGAAAGAAGAATAAGGGAAGTTAAGGCTATGGGGGTTACAATTGTCTCCTTCTCTATATCTCTCAACACTCTGTATGCAAGCAAATTGTTAAACCGTCTGAATTCCTTTTCGTCCAATTGGGAAAGGTCTATGCCGATATTATCCGCAAACTGCCTTACCGTAAAAGGCTCGCCGAAGTTAATGTAAATTCGTCCGAAATTTTTGCCGAGAAGTTTTGTAGTCTTCAAAACCGCAGCGGCGCTTTCCTTCTCCTTCTTTTTGCCTTCCATCTCCCTAAGGTATGCCCCGGACTCAAACAGTTTTCCGTAAACTATTGAAGTTGGAAGAACAACAATGTCTCCTATTCTGTTTTCTTTTATCTGCTTAGTATTAAACGACAAAAGACCTGTTTTGGGATGAAGAAGTTTTCCAGTCCTGCTTCTTGTTCCTTCAAGGAAAAACTCCTGAGGCAGCCCTTCAAGAAGAAGACGCCTGATGTAAGCCTCCAAAACAACGGGATACAATTTGTCTCCCTTTATTGTCCTTCTTATAAAGTATGCGCCGCAACTTCTGAAAATAAATCCCATCGGGAAAAACGACAAATTTATTCCCGCCGCTATATACGGAATTCTCAAATTGTATTTGAAAAACAAATACGACAGAGTAAGGTAATCCGCATGGCTTTTATGACAGGGCAAAACAAGCGCCGGATATTCGCCGGCAAGTTTTCTGTATTTTTCAAGCCTTTCTTCGTTTATCCAAAATCCTTCAATGATTTTAGGCCACGCCCAGTCAAGCAGCCACTCAAATTTGAAAATAATTCCCTCTTTGTAATCGGCAGCCATTTCGTCAAGAATTTTCAAAGTTTTTTTAATAAGTTTTCTTCTCTTTTTCTCATCTCCCTCGGCCAATTCCTCAATTTTTTTCTGCACTTCCGGGTCATTAAGCACAAGGGAAATTATTTTGTCCCTCTCCTTTAACGGCGGACCGATAACTATTTTTTCAAGTTTGTTCAATTCCCTATCTATCAACAATCCCAATTCTTCCAAGTTCAGTTTTTCGTCAATCTCAAAAGGCTCGCCGAAATCAATGACAGCCTTTTTGCAACCGGTAATTACCTGAAAAATCTTGACAATACCGCGCGGATTGTCAGGCTCGCCGAACAGAAAATTCCATCTGCTGTACTCTCTTCTCGCCACCTTCTTCCAAAGGATAAAGGTGGGAATTATCACGGGTTTTTTCCCGAATTTTTTGCAAAGGGAAATTATTTTTTTTATAAAATCGCCTCTGAGGCTAATCTCGTTGTTTTTTTTGAGAAACAATGCAATGGGACTTCCCTTTTTAACGCAATGCTCCAACTGACTTTCAAAATCCTTGAAAAAAGCAAAGGCATTTTCGCTATAACAGAGAATTTTATGCGCTTTTTCTTCAAGCACATACTTTAAAAACCAATTGTCTATTCTGCTTCTGTGCTCTATTGCGAATATAGGAAAAACGTCGTCTTTTTCAAAAAACGAGTTGAGTTTTTTCAAAGTCAAACTGGGAATGTTTACCTTTCTAAAAAACCTCTTTAATCCAAAAGCCATGAATAAAGTATAGCATATTCTGATAAAATAAGAGTATAACTTTGGAGGAAGTATGATAAAAATAGTTTTGACAAATCTTATTCCCGACTTGAAAAAACAGGAAGAGCACGATTTGAGAATACTTGAATGGATGTGCGAAGAAAACGACAAATGCGTTAGCGTGCTTGAACTTTCAAAAATAATTTCCGCAGAGAAGGGAATTGATTTAAAAAACAACGAAAAAATTTTTCAGGCGATAATTGACTATCTGAAACAAAACAGAAAAGACTTGATTTTGGTTGACACAAGCAGAGACCACTATTGGAGAGACACTTTTGAAGATTTGGTTGAGGAATTGGAAATTATCCACAACCCTTACCCGGAAAATTTGTTTAAGAAACAATAATTTTGGGAGGTTTAAATGTTTGTATCCAAAAAAACCCTCACTCTTATTTTTTCTATTATCTTTTTTAACTTATTCTGTTTTTCTCAGGCAAGAATTGTATGGCAGAAAAAATTATCTTTCAGCCCCAAAAAGGCTATTGAAACCGAAAACGGCGCCCTTTACGTTTGTTCTTTTTCCGATGTATGCCTGCTTGACAGCAGCGGGAATATTCTTTGGCAGAAAAAAATAAAAGACCAATCTCAGGGTAAATTTTACCTCAACGACCAAGGGGGGCTTTTTACAGCCACAACAAAGGAAAAACTGATTGTTTTTTCCAAAGAAGGCGATATTGTGGTAAACAAGCCCTTTAAATACTTAAACATAATAGGACAGGGAAACAACAAAAGCACCGTATTCGCAACAATTGGCGGGCATCTAAAATCCATTTACGGCGGGACAATTGTTGTTGACCAAAAAGTTGCTTGCATAGATTCAACAGGTAAAACAGTTTGGACATATTTCACAAAAAACGAACAAATTTCATGGGCATATCAACTTAAAAACGGGAATATAATGGTTGCAGTAAAAAAAGAAGGGGAAAGCGGCGACCCCAAAATCTTTCTCATCAATCAGCACGGAAAATTCATAAAGGAAACAAACATAAAAGCGGCAAAAACACCTGTTTTTGCAGGGGATTTGGTTCTATTATTCACTCTTGACCCAAAAACATATTTTTACAAACTTGTAGCCTATTCCGCCGACCTTTCGGAAAAGAAATGGGAGGTAAAAACAGGAACTACAAAGGTTTTTCCTACACTTTACAGAAATACCCTCTATTGGGTTATGCCAGAAGGGGCGATGATTCCTGAATACGGCACCATGGTAATGTACAATCTCAACGGCAAAATGCAGGGAAGCATCCCCAAAGTCGTTTATATGAGTGCCCAAGGACTTGTTATAAAAGACAAACTTTTAATACCAAGATACGGAAGGCTTTTTCTGTACGAGTCCCCTTTTGATATAAAGGAAATAGGTTTTGCCGCAGGACCCGCTAACTCTTTCTTTGCGGGAAAAAACAGATTTTACGTTT
>JAMOUY010000371.1 GCA_027067895.1 Acidobacteriota bacterium | reverse complement strand
TCAACAAAAATTTCAATAATAGGAAAAATTTCTTGTTTTCTGAATGTTATGGCATTGTCAATTATGTTGAAAAATATTTTTGTTAACACTTCTTCGTTTCCGTAAACAATCGGAAGAGATTCCGGTATTATTATTTCCGCATTGGTTTCTTTTATTTGCTTCTTTAAAAGAGATAATGTGTTTGTGATGATTTTTTCAAGGGGAATTTTGCCAAGTGTAATTAGTTTGCTGTCAAGTGTTGCGTAGTTTTTTAATTCGCTGATTGTTTTCTCAATTTTTTCTGCCGATTTTAGAATGGCAGTTTGGTTTTCTTCTTTGTTTGTGTTTTGTTTGAAAATCAATTCCGAGTATTTTTTTAATTTGTTTACAGGGTCTTGCAATTCTTTAATTAGTGAGTTTTCCAATTCATTCAATTCTTCTTTTAATTCTTCATACTTTGTTGACCATTCGCTTATTCTTAGTTCAAGTTGTTGTTGGACTTTTTTAAATTCCGTAATATCAATAAAACTCACTATCATGAGTTCTTCGCCTGTTTCTTCTTCTTTGAGGATTGTGGCGGAAAACAGAGTGGAAACGTCTTCTCCCTTGGCATTTCTGAAAGTAATTTGTTTGTTTTTTATGAATTGTTTTTCTTTTAGAAGTTTTACAAATTTCTCTCTTTCGTTTTTGTTTTTCCAAAAATTTAACTCAACGGTGGTTTTGCCCACAAGATTTTCCCTTGTGAGTTTGGATATTTTCTCAAAAGCCTCGTTTACTTCTATTATTTTGCCGTCTTTTACCGATGTGATGGTGATAGGAATTGGAATTGTTTTGAAAATAAGGAAAAATTTTGCTTCCGATTCTATTAAACTTTTTTCCAATTCTTTTTTCTTTGTTATGTCGTGTATTATTGCAAAAACATATTCTTTGCCTTTGTATTTGATGGGAATGCCGTAAATTTCAACAAAGATTTTTTTCCCCTCTTTTGTTTTGTGTATTGTTTCAAGGAAATAGGAATTATCGCGTAATTTTTTTGATTTGTTCAAATCGTCTTCAATATGAAGTTCAAAAACGGATTTTCCTTTAAATTCTTTTTGGGAATATCCGTACATTTCGCTTGCCGCGGGGTTGGAATCCACAATTTTTTTGCTTTCTTTTTCCACCAAAAACATGGGCACAGCGCTGTTGTTGAAAAGTTTTTTAAATTTTCTTTCTTCTTCCAACAGTTTTTCTTCCGCTTCAACCATAAAGGTAATGTCAAGCCAAACGCCGAAAACGGTTTTTTTGTTTTCTTCTTTAATCATTATCTGCCTTTCAAGAATCCACGCCATTGACCCGTCTTTTTTGTAAACTCTGAATTTTTGTGTTGATTCTCCTTCAACGTAAACAACATCGGAATTTTCCGTTGCTTTCTCTTTGTCTTCCGGATGGACAATGTTTCTCCACCATTTGTCCTGATAGGTTTCTTCAACCGAATAGCCTAAAACATTTTCAATATTTTTGCTTACAAAAAGCGTTTTTCTTGTGTCGGGGTCCCAAACAAAGATTATTGCCGGATTAAGTTCAAATATGTTGTTTAGGTGTTTGTTTAGTCTTTTTAATTCGTCTTCAAGTTTTTTTCTTTCGGTTATATCCGAGAAGAAAATTGTTATACCTGTTTTTGACGGATAAATTCTATTTTCAAACCATCTTTTCCAAGGCTTGTAATAGTGCTCCATAAAAACAGGTTTTCCCGTTTTTTGTGCCTGCATACATGCGTTGTAAAAGGGTGTTCCTATTATTTCCGGTTCCATATTCCATTTGTTTTTACCTATAAGTTCCTTCGGAGATTTTTTGTTAAGAAGTTTTGCCGCTTGATTGTTGGCAAATGTATAATTCCAGTTTTTGTCAAATGACTCTATTCCGTCGGAAATTCTTTCCATAATATCGGTTAGAAGTTCTTGTTTTTCTGTTTTGTCCGTTATGTCAAGAAAACTGAGAATAAAACCTGCAATCTCGTTTTGGTTTTCATAAAGGCAGGAAATTACGCCTTCTATGGGGATTTTTTTTAATCCCTTTGCAAGAAAGCAGTTTGAGATTCTAATACTTCCTTTTTTTTCAGCTTGCTCAATCAAATGCTCGGTTATGTTAGAGTCGTTTCTGTTGTAAATTTTAATTTTTTTAAACAGGTTTTCGCCGATAAGTTTTTGTTTTTTAAAAAAGATTTTTGTCTTTTTGTTTACATAGGTGATTATGTATTTTGTGTTTGATGTAATTATCATCTCTTCAACACTGTTTAAAATAGTCTCGGAAAACTTTTTTTCGGTTTCTAATTCCGAATGAATTTTTCTCCATTTTAGATGCTCGTGGATTATGTATGCGAAAAATGTGGTTATAGCGGGGAAGAAAACAACGATGGGAAGCATAAGTTTTTCGGCCATTTTCCCTGCTTTACCCGTTGGAACAAATGCCTTCATAAATGAAATCATCGCAATATGGGTTGTTAGAGAAGCAAGGTAAATTATCAGAAGTTTTTTGTCCGGTCTTTTTCTTATTTCAAAATAAAAAGCAAGGCTTATTATGTATGCGAGAAAAGCCAAAAGCGTTCCCCCAATAACTCCCTCTCCCCCTAAATAGAGTCTGTAACTTACGGCAAATACCGTTGTTATAAATCCTGCTGTTCTTCCGAAAAGCAGGGTTGACAAGTTTATAAAAACCGTTCTTGTGTCAATAAAAGTTCCGCTTTTTATAACAACGGGGAAAGACATGGAAATTATTGAAGCCACACCGAATAAACTTCCTTGAAGCAGTCTTTTGAAAATTTTCCTTTTTATCGCCCTGTCAATAAGTAAAAGGGAAAATGTAACAATTACAAAATCAAGAGCGATATTGAAAATAAGAGAATGGTTTATTTCCAATATGCTTTCTCCTTTTGTTTTTTTGGTCTGGTTTATATTATAGAAAAAAAAGAGGGTTTTTGCCAGAGAAAAATCTGGTTTCTTTTTCAAAAAAAATATTGACTTAATTCGCTTTTTTTTCTATACTCTATCCCTGTGAGACGCAGCGAGTGGGCGATTAGCTCAGCTGGGAGAGCACCTGCCTTACAAGCAGGGGGTCGGCGGTTCGATCCCGTCATCGCCCACCATTTTAGTCTTACTCACCGCAGACGCGGGGGCGTAGTTCAGTTTGGTTAGAACGCCGGCCTGTCACGCCGGAGGTCGCGAGTTCGAGTCTCGTCGCTCCCGCCATTTTTTTTGTGTTTTTCTATTGTGTTTTCTAATAAATTATTTTTTAATTATTTATTTTTGTTAATAGTTTTGGTTTTTTATAGCAAAAAGATTACAGGAAAGATTATTTAATTCAGTTTACAATTTTAAATGCGTAAAGAAGTGTGAAAAGCCAGATAAGACCGCACAAAACAAGGCTGAAAAAAACGCCTGCGCTTGCCGTGTCCTTTGCATACTTTGCAAGAGGGTGAATTTCCTTGCACGCCAAGTCAACCGCATTTTCAACCGCTGTGTTGAACATTTCGGCCATAAAAGGAATAAAAAGCGATGCTTGAAGAATGAATTTGAAATGGGTTTCTATGGGAAGAAGCCACAAAACAATTGTCATAATTACCGCAAGCCCGACTTCAATCTGAAAAGCCCTTTCCGTTTTTAATGCTGCCAAAACCCCTTCAAGGGCGTATTTTGAATTTTTGAAAAAACTGTATTTAGGTTTGTTGCTCATTTTCACCCCTTTGTTTTTTGATAGAAAAGGGGGGACGAAGCCCCCCTGATTTATTGGCCTTTTACTTTACGACGGTCAATTCTTTAATTAAATTCTGCGCCTTTGAGAATTTGTCAAGAATGAAGAGAATATACCTTGAATCAACCACAATGCTTCTTGTCAAAGACGGATTGAAATAGTAATCGGAAGATATTGATTCAAAGTTTCCGTCAAACAAAAGCCCTATAATTTCTCCGTCTCCGTTTAAGGTCGGGCTTCCCGAGTTTCCGCCTGTTGTGTCGTTGTCGGTTAGAAAGTTTACCGGAATATCCCCTAAATCTTTGTCAAAGTATTGCCCGTAGTCTTTTTTCTCAAAAAGTTCAATAAGTTTTTTCGGGTTTTTGAAAGGCTCTTTTCCCGTTTCTTTTTCAATAACGCCGGAAAATGTGGTGAAAGGCTTGTACCATACTGCGTCTTTTGGGGAATATCCGCAGATTTTTCCGTAAGTAAGCCTCAATGTTCCGTTTGCGTCGGGGTAAAGTTCTTTGCGGGTAAATTCGTTTATTACTTCAATAACCTGAGGTTTCAACCTCATTGCCGCTCCGTTCAAGCCTTTGAGGTTTTCTTTTTTCTCATTCAATTCGTCGGCAAAATCCCAAGCAAAGTGCAAAAGTTTGTCGTCAACTTTTTTAAGTTGCTTTTTTGACATTGAAAAGTATTTTAGTCTTGCATCTTTGTCCGTGAGTTTTGTGTTTTTGTAAAAATCGTCAAGTGTTGTGTCTATCTTTTTGTAAAGTTGTTCTTTTGAGCCTTTGCCGAAATACTTTGTAAACGTTGCAGGCCTTTCGTTTTCAGGCAAATCGGCAAAAAGTTTCATAAAGTATTTAAGCATTTTTTTGTCAAGTTCGGGAATTAAGTCCCTCTGCATTGTTTCAAGCCTTCTTTTTATTCTGGGAATGTTTCTATCCATAAACTGCGGGTCTCTTTCAAGGTCTTTCTTTGTTTTTTCTTCCGCCCACCTTCCTATTCTCGCCCCCGCTCCGAAGGTTGAAACAAAGTTTGAGTAAGCCATAATTGTCAGCGATTTTTGTATTTTGTGGATTTCTTCGGAAAGTTTGTTGATTTCAACCAAGGGGTTTCTGCACTTTCTTTTTTTGAAAAAGTTTGCGATTTTTTTGTCCCTCAAATAGAATTTTTCAACAACTTTGTCTCTTTTTAAGCCTGCCTGAACCCCTTCGTAGTATTTTTTCGTATTGTTTAGCGCTTTTACCCAAAAAGAAACCCTTACCTGCAATTCCTTGTTTTTCTTGCCTTCTTCTTCCATAAGGTTGATTATGTCGGAAAAAAGTTTAAGCCTTAAAGGAATTGTGTCGTTTAGGAATAAATCAACCTGTTTCCCCGTCATATACCTGTCCGTGCTTCCCGGAAATCCCAAAATAAAACTGAAATCTCCCGTTTTTAACGGTTTCAAAGATATTTTAAGAAAATGTTTCGGGTGATAGGGAACGTTGTCTTTTGAATAAGGCGCAGGGTTTCCGTCTTTGTCAACGTATGCTCTTAAAAAGGAAAAGTCTCCCGTGTGCCTCGGCCATTCAAAGTTGTCTATGTCTCCGCCGAATTCCCCGATTGAGCGGGGCGGTGCGTAAACAAGCCTGATATCGTTTATTCTGAATTTTTTGAAAAGCAAAAACTGCTTCCCGCCGTAAAAGGAAACAACGGAAGCCCTGATGTTTTTCTCTTTGCTTTCGGTTTCTTTTTCAATTTTTTTGATTTCGTCTTCAATTATTTGAAATCTTTCCGCATCGTTTTTTGCATTGTTTGCTTTTTTCAAAATTCTGTCTGTAACGTCTTTTATGTCAAGAATTATGTCTGCGTAATAGCCCGGCGCAGGCAACTCTTTTTCAAATGAGTCGGCGTAAAAGCCGTTTTCAATGTAATTGTGTTTTGCGCTTGCGTTAAACTGAATTGCCCTGAAAGCGACGTGATGGTTTGTGATTATAAGTCCGTCTTTTGAAACAAACGAGCCTGTGCCTCCGCCTAATGAGACAACCGCTTTTGAAACGTCGTTCCTAATTTGGTCGTAGGTAAGGTTTAAGCCCATTTTTTTAAGTTTGTTGTAATCAATGTGATTTAATTCGTTTAAGGGAAACATTCCCTCGTCTGCAAAAATAATATTTGCTCCTAAAAGCAAAATTACAATTACAAGAAATTTTTTAAGCATACATATCTCCTTATTTTTTGT
>JAMOUY010000370.1 GCA_027067895.1 Acidobacteriota bacterium | reverse complement strand
TACGGTAAAGAAAACGGTTTTGGGAAATCTGAAAATCTTTTACTATGCGTTTTTCCCGATTTTGTTTTTTCTGTTTTACCTGTTTATGCTTGGAAGAAAAAAATTATAGAGGAGGGATTTATGGTAAAAAGAATATTTTTGTTTTTTGTTTTGGTTTTTGGGGTTTTTGTGTTGGCAAAAGTTATTAAGGTGAATTTTGAAAACAAAAAGGATAATCCCTTTATGTCAATTGTCGGCTACTGGCATTTTGACAAAGACGGGGAAAATACGGTTTACGCGGTTGACGGAAGAAAATGGGCGAGAGGCACTTTGTCCCCCAACGTTGCCGAAAAGGCAAAGGCTTTGTACGGCGAAAGGTATGCGGAGTTTCTTGACAATGTAAAGGCTTACAAATACTTTCCCCTTGCTGTTTTCAAGCCTGTTGAAGATTTTAGAAAGGGTGAAATAACGGTAAGGTTTAAAACAATAAGCGGAAGGATAGACCAAGGTGCGGGCATTGCCTTTAATATTAAGAAAAACGGAGACTATCTTGTCATAAGGGCAAATCCTCTTGAAAACAACCTTGTGGCTTTTAGGCTTAAAAACGGAAGGCGCTCGGTTGTCCAATGGATTAGAAACGTGAAAACCCCATCAAGAAAGTGGCACACTTTAAAGGTTGTAATTGACGGAAACAAGGTTTACGGATACTTAAACGACAAAAAATACATAACTCTCAACCTTAAAGCCCCGGTTTCGGGAAGAATAGGCTTGTGGTCAAAAGCGGATTCATACGTGTTTTTTGACGATTTTAAGGTGGTTTTTGAGTAAGGCGAATTTGTTTTAACTTTAACCAAAAAGTCTTTTTGCTGATACAATATTAGGGAGAAATTTATAGGGAGATTGTATGAGTTTTGTCCATCTTCATACCCATACCGAATACAGTTTGCTTGACGGATTAACAAAAATAAAGCCTATGATAAAAAAGGCAAAAGACTTGGGAATGCCTGCAATTGCCGTGACAGACCACGGGGCAATGTTTGGAATTGCGGAATTTTATCTTGCAGCCAAAAAAGAGGGTATAAAGCCGATTATCGGCTGTGAAGTTTACGTTGCAAAGGGAAGCAGGCATGAAAAACAAAAGGGTAGGGGTATGGCAAATAGCAATCACCTTGTTTTAATTGCCAAAAACAATGAGGGATACAAAAACTTGTGCACTCTTGTTTCAAAGGGATATACCGAAGGCTTTTACTACAAACCGAGAATTGACAAAGAGTTGTTGAGGGAATACAGCGAGGGTTTAATCGGTTTGTCTGCGTGTTTGAAGGGCGAAGTTTCCGAGGCTATTTTGAACAAGGATATGGAGCGTGCAAAAGATGTTGCCAAAACCTACGAGGATATTTTAGGCAAGGGAAACTTTTTTCTTGAAATTCAGGACCACGGCCTTGAAGACGAAAAATTTGTATTGCCTCAAATGGTGCAGTTGGCAAGGGAATTGGATATTCCCCTTGTTGCCACAAACGACGTTCATTACCTTGACAAAGACGATTCATTTGTCCACGACGTTCTTCTCTGCATTCAAACGGGTAAACTTCTTAAAGACAGCGATAGAATGAAGTATGAGCCTGAAAAGTTTTATTTTAAATCAAGGGAAGAAATGGAAAAATTGTTTGGTTTTGTTTCCGAAGCGCTTGACAACACCTTGAAAATTGCCGAAATGTGCAATGTGGAACTTCCCTCAAAAATGATGTTTCCCGATTTTGAAGTGCCTGAAAATTACGATTTAAACTCTTATTTGAAAAAACTTGCATACGACGGATTGGTTAAACTGAAAGACGCAGGCAAGTTGGCGGAAAATATTTCTTTTAAAGACTATGAGGAAAGACTTGAAACCGAGTTTAAGGTAATTAGCGAAAAGGGGTTTTCCGGATATTTTCTTATTGTTTGGGATTTCATAAATTATGCCAAAAACAACAGCATTCCTGTCGGTCCCGGAAGGGGAAGCGCCGCGGGTTCTTTAATTGCCTTTACTCTCGGCATTACCGATGTTGACCCTTTAAGGTACAAACTTCTTTTTGAAAGGTTTTTAAATCCCGAAAGGAAGTCAATGCCGGATATTGACATAGACTTTTGCAAATTGAAAAGGGAAGACGTAATAAACTATGTTAAAGAAAGATACGGGGAAGAAAAGGTTTCCCAAATTGCCACAATTTCCAGAATGAAGGGCAAAAGCGCTTTTAAGGATGTTGCAAGGGTTATGGGAATTCCCGCAAGCGAGGCAAACGAAGTTACTACTAAAAAGTTTCCTTCCGGAATAAATGTAACAATCAGTCAGGCAATAAAGGAAAGTCCCGAATTTAAAAAATACATGGAATCTTCCGAAGAGAGAAAAAAACTTGTTGAAACCGCTTTGAAGATAGAAGACACCGCAAGGCATGCGGGAATTCATGCCGCAGGAGTAATTATTGCCCCGAGGGCTATAAATGAATTGGCGCCTCTTTATATTGAAACAAAGTCAAAAGCGCCTATTCCCATTGTTCAATACGACAAAAAATATGTTGAAAAAATCGGGCTTTTGAAAATGGATTTTCTCGGGCTTAAAACATTGTCGGTGATTGATTTGTGCGAAAAACTAATTTTTGAAAGGCATGGCGTTAGTGGAGAGCAACTTGAAAAAGAAATGGAAAAGTTAAACGATGACGATGTGTTTGCTATTTTCAGAAGCGGAGAAACTCAGGCAATTTTTCAGTTTGAAAGCGCGGGAATGAGGACTTTGCTTAAAAAAATGAAACCTACGGCTATTGAAGACTTAATTGCCGCAAACGCAATGTACAGGCCGGGGCCTATTCAGTCGGGGCTTTTGGATTCATACATTAGAAGAAAGCACGGGCTTGAAAGTATAGATTACTTTATTGACGATTTGAAAGATATTTTGGAAGAAACATACGGAACGATTATCTATCAGGAACAAATAATGCTTATTGCCCAAAAACTTGCGGGATACACCCTCGGCGAAGCGGATATTTTGAGAAGGGCAATGGGCAAAAAGCAGATGGATGTAATGCAGGAGCAAAAAGAGAAATTTATAAAAGGCGGCATTGAGAGAGGCTATCCGAAAGAAACGCTTGAAAAAATCTTCACCATTATGGAAGGCTTTGCCCAATACGGATTTAACAAATCCCATTCAACCGCATACGCTATCCTTGCCTATAAAACGGCGTTTTTGAAAGTCAAATATCCTATTGAGTTTGCCACGGCGGTGTTAACTTTGGAGCAGATAAGCACTACAAAGGTTGAGGATATTTTGAAAATCAAGCCTATGCTTGAAAGTTTGAACATAAAACTTCTTCCGCCCGACATAAACAAATCCGGAAAAAGTTTCACCATAGTCGGGGAAAATATTCTTTTCGGGCTTGGCGCCATAAAAGGAGTGGGAGAGGCGGCAATTGACTCAATTCTTGAAGAAAGGAAAAAAGGAGACTTTAAATCCTTTATGGATTTTCTGAAAAGGGTTGATTTGAGAAAGGTTAACAAAAAGGTTGTGGAGTCGCTGATTATGGCCGGCGCTTTTGACTCTATGGGAGACAAAAGGAAATATTTGTATGAAACGCTTGAAGTTAACATGAAACAGGCTCAAAAAGAGCAGGAAGAAAAGAGAAAAGGGCTTATTCCCCTGTTTTCCCTTGACGAAGAGGAAGACCCGAAAGAAAAAGCAAATCAGCCTGAATGGGAAGAAGACGAATTGCTTGAAAGAGAATTTGACGTGCTGGGCTACTACGCTTCCGGCCATCCCCTTGAAAAGTACGCAAAAGAGTTAACAAGGTTTTCAACCGCTTCGGTTGCTGATATTTTGGCTATGTTTGAAGAAAGAGGAGAAAGCGAAGACGTTGATGAAAGCATAAACGTTATAATCGGCGGTATGCTTAAAAAAGTAAGTTTCAAAAACGACAAAAACAACAGAAAAATGGCTATGTTTGACCTTGAAGACTTAACCGGAAAGGTTAACATAATTGCCTTTGCTTCCTGTTTTGAGGAAAATTATCCCGAAAGAGGGGAAAACGGTTTTGTTAGAAAAAGCGTAATTCCGGGACTGTCGGAAATTTTAAAGAGAGAAAAAAGCATTGTTTTTGTCTATGCCACGGTTAGGTTTAGGGATAATCGCCTCAGCATTTTTCTAAACGATATTGTCCCCTATGACGAAATGGTGAAAAAAGAGGCAAAGTATTTTGTGGTAAACATAAAAGAAAAAAGCCAGATTGAACCTCTTAAACAGGAAATTGAGTTGTTTAAAGGAGACGATTTGGGGCTTTACTTTGAGGTAAATCTTGAAGGCAAAAGAGTTTTGATAAAGGCTTCCGACAAGTACAGAGTGTCTTTCGGCATTTTGGATTCGTCCATTTTCAGGGAGTTGGGAATAACTTATTCCCTTGCTTAGTCTTTTTTTTGAATAATCAAATATTGGGCTTCTATCAGTCCCAAAACCTTTTGCATAAAGTTTTTAACCATTCCTTTGTAAAAAAAGGTCATAATAACAGGCCAGACAAAAGCCCAAAAGAATATGCTTCCGAAGATAATAACGTAGTGGGAAGTCTGCATCTGAGGATGATATTTCCCGTTGAAAAAGAAGTAAAAAACCGCAAACGCAATCAAAAGTGTGAAAGACAGGAAAGTTAGCCCCAAAAACCATCTTAGAAAATTGACCTTATAGTGGACAATGAGTTTGTTTCCGTTTTCTTTCAAAGTTAAAAGAATTTCGTTTAAATTGAGTTTTCTGTAAACAAACCTGTTTGAGGTTATCTTTATTGTATCCGGCGAGGGGGTTTCAACAACATAGTTGTTTCCCTCTTTGCCCAAATTTACAAAAATTTCCTGAATTTTTCTTTTAAAAAACTCTTTTGTGCAGTTTAAGGTTAAAGTTTCTTCAACTTCCGGCTTAATCATTTTTTATTTTGTTCCGCCCACAAATTGGCAATTGTCAAAATAACTTCCGCCGCTTTTTCCATAGTGTTTACCGAGGTGAATTCCTTTTTGGAGTGGAAATTTATTCCCCCGGCAAAGATGTTTGGCGTGGGCACGCCCATAAAAGTAAGCCTTGAACCGTCCGTTCCGCCTCTAATCGGCTTTCTTTCAGGCTCAATTCCCAGTTTTTCAAACGCTTTTAACGCTATTTCAAGCACTTCCGGGTGCTCGTCAAGAATGTATTTCATGTTTCTGTACTGCTCAATTATCTTTATGTTTACTTCGCCTTTGG
Source organism: Acidobacteriota bacterium (assembly GCA_027067895.1). Lineage (GTDB taxonomy): Bacteria > Acidobacteriota > Holophagae > Thermotomaculales > Thermotomaculaceae > Thermotomaculum. The sequence goes on along the minus strand of JAMOUY010000370.1, from coordinate 692 downwards.
GGAACTTTTCCAAAACTTCTTCCTTGATTCTGAACAAATCGTCTTCCAAAGCTTTCAATTCGTCAAGGTCAAAACTTCTGATAATAATCTGCAATTTCGTTTCGTTTTCCATTCCGTTTATCAAGGTTGTGTGATAGTATCCCTCTCTCTTTTCCGTTGTTTCCGGCAATGTGTTTTCGTTCATTAAGGTTACGAACAAAGACGCCATTCTTATTGAGTTTACCATTTTGCCTTTTGCGTATCCCGGGTGGACGTTTATGCCTTTGAAAACAATTTCGGCTTTGTCCGCGTTAAAGTTTTCGTCTTCCAATTCGCCCAAAGGTCCGCCGTCCATGGTGTATGCAAATTTTGCCCCGAATTTTTCAACGTTAAAATAATCAACTCCCTTTCCGATTTCTTCGTCGGGGGTAAACGCGATTTTAATTTCGCCGTGCTTAAATTCCGGATGTTTCATCATGTATTCAACGGCAGTCATAATTTCCGCAATTCCCGCCTTGTCGTCCGCTCCTAAAAGGGTTGTCCCGTCGGTTGTGATAATGTCGTCCCCTATGAGTTTATTTAAAACCGGGTTTTCTTCCGGGGTTAAAACAATATCCCCATGTGGAAGTTTTATCTCTCCGCCCTGATAGTTTTTGTGGATAATGGGATTTACCCCTTCGCCTTTTTCTGCCGGCGATGTGTCCATGTGGGCT
>JAMOUY010000369.1 GCA_027067895.1 Acidobacteriota bacterium | reverse complement strand
AATCCTCAATAACAATAACTTTGTCGCCTTTATTAAGTACTCCCTCAACAGATTTTCCCCTTCCGTGCTGTTTTTTTTCAGCCCTAACGTAAACCATCGGAAGGGACAGTTTCTCCGCAATCCATGCGGCAAAGGGAATTGCGGACGTAGCGGTGCCTACAATCAAATCAAAATCCAAACCCGACTGTTTTATTTTGTCAATAAAGGCGTCAACAACCTTTCTCCTCTCGTCAACATAGGAAATAAAAAGCCTGTTGTCACAGTAAATAGGGGACTTTATCCCTGATACCCATGTAAACGGGGGATTTAACGATAACTTCACCGCTTTAATCTTTAAAAGGCTTTCGGCAATACTAATTTTTCCCATAGTATTCTTCCAACTCCTTTACGTTTATTTTATACTGTTCAAGTTTTTTATACATATTGCTTCTCGGCACGCCTATCTCTTCCGCAGTTTTTGAAACGTTGAATTTGTTTTCCTTCAATTTTTCCACAATAAAATACTTCTCAGCCATTTCCCTGACTTCTTTCAACGTCCTCGCTTTTAAAAGGTTTGGTTGTTTAATCTCAAATCTCACAGGCTTTTTCTGTTCAAAATCATCGTCAATAATTCCGTCCAATGCCTTTTTTACGTCTTCAAGGGAAATCTCTTTTTTCTGAGAGAGAATTATTATTCTTTCAACCTTGTTTTTCAACTCCCTTATATTTCCCCTGTAATCAAAGGATTTAAGATAATCTTTCGCCTGGTCGGTAAAAACAACCTCTCCCAATCCGTTTTCTTCTCCGATTGTTTTAGCAAAGTAATCTATAAGCAGGGGAATATCGTCCTTCCTCTCCCTCAACGGCGGGACTTCTATTTCAATCACGTTGATTCTGTAAAAAAGGTCTTCCCTGAAATTTCCCTTTTCCATCTCTTCTTTCAGGTTTTTGTTTGTTGCGGAAATTACCCTGACGTTTACGGGGACAGGCTTGTTTGAGCCTATTGCGTAAATCACTTTTTCCTGCAAAGCCCTTAAAACCTTTGCCTGAGTTTTCAAACTCATATCCCCTATTTCGTCAAGAAACAATGTGCCGTTGTGCGCCGCAACGAATTTGCCTTCCTTGTCCTCTATGGCACCTGTGAAAGAGCCTTTTACATGTCCGAACAATTCGCTTTCAATCAATTCTTCGGGAATTGCGGCACAGTTTACCTCAACAAAGGGGCCTTTTCTTCCGCTGTTTAGATGAATGTATTTCGCAACCATCTCTTTTCCCGTGCCTGTTTCCCCTGTTATCAAAACGGGGGCATTTGTCTTTGCAACTCTTTTTGCCACGGCAAGCACTTTTTTAAAGGCTTCACTTTTCCCTACCAAAACAAAACCGTTTGCAGACGGCTGGGTATTGTCCTGCTTTTTTCTCGTGTAAATGGCATTTTTTACAGCCATTAAAACCTGCTCTGCTCCAAGAGGCTTTTCAAGAAAATCAAAAGCCCCTTTTTGAACAGCCTCAACCGCTGTTTTTATATCCCCGT
>JAMOUY010000368.1 GCA_027067895.1 Acidobacteriota bacterium | reverse complement strand
CTTGTTTACGACATAACGGACAGAATTGTCCCTCAAAACGGAATTCCCATAAACGTCGGGGTTGTGGTAAACAATGCCTTAACCCTTGCCCAGATAGCCGAAGCGGAAGAAAAAAACACACCGGTTTTCAAAAGGTTTGTATCGGTTGTAGGAGAGGTTGAAAACCCGTTTGTTGCCGAGGTAAACATAGGGACACCGTTTTCCGCATTGATTGAATACGCAAAACCGAAACAAGACACCGTGCTTATAGAAGGCGGAGTGATGATGGGCAGGGTTGCGACAAAAGAAAACACAATAACAAAAACAACAGGCGCGCTTGTTTTTCTAAAAAAAGACAACCCGGCCGTCAGGGAAAAAACAGCCTCTTTTGAAACATGGACAAGGTTTTCCAAAGCGGCGTGCTGTCAATGCACCGAATGCACCGTGCTTTGCCCCAGACACAACTTGGGACACAAAATTGAGCCTCACATGATAATGAGGACTTTGAATTACGGCCTTGACTCGTCTTCCCATATAGCACAGGCGGCATTTTTATGCTGCCAGTGCGGAGTATGCTCAATGTTTGCATGCCCGTTCGGGCTTTCACCCAAAAGGGTTTACGCCCATTTCAGGCAGAAACTAAAAGAATACAACATTCCGCCAATGGAGCACAGGGCAGACCCGTTTAACGAAGCGAAAAAAGTCCCCACAAAGAGGCTTATGGCAAGGCTTAACATACTTCACCTTGACAAGAAGCCTAAATTTATAGGTGATTTTCCATATTCAGGCGATTTAACAATTCCTTTGAAACAACACATAGGCGCACCTTCTATTCCGAAAGTAAAAGAGGGACAAAAGGTCAAAAAAGGAGAACCCTTATCGGAATGCAAGGAAAAATCCCTGTGCGTCCCTGTTCATTCCCCTATTGACGGAATTGTGAAAAAAGTAAACGACAAGTTTGTTATAATAGGAAACTGATATGAACAATGCCATAGGAATTATTGAGTTAAACAGTATAGCAAGGGGTTTTCAGGTTTGCGACAGGGTTTTAAAAACCGCAAAAGTGAAACTTGTAACATCCCAAACAATATGTCCCGGCAAATACATCGTATTTGTCAACGGCGACGTTGCGGAAGTTGAAACCGCAATTGCAAACGGAATTGAGGAAGCGGAAAGGTATGCGGTTGACAGCCTTGTAATCCCCAACATCCACCCCGATGTCTTTCCCGCTTTGTATTCAACAAAAAACATATCAAATGTCGAAGCGCTTGGAGTTATAGAAACATTTTCCGTTGTTTCCGCAATCTATGCGGCAGATGCTGCCGTTAAAACAGCATCTGTTGAGTTGATAGAAATAAGAATGGCAATGGGGCTTGGAGGAAAGGCCTTTACCGTTTTTACCGGAAGCGTGGCAGACGTTGAGGCTTCTGTAAAAAGCGGAAGCGAAGCAATAAAAGACAAGGCAATGCTTGTATCAACAACGGTTATTCCTTCCCCCCACCCGGATTTAAAACTTGAAATTCTCTGAAACAAACAAAAACAAAGCAAATTTCCCCATTAAATAAAAAAATTGTCAAAAATGTGAAAAATATCTTTTACTTTTGTGAAGAATGTTATAAACTATGTGCGAGTTAAATTTACGGAGGTAGTTAATGAAGAAATTCATTGCAGTGCTAGTAACATTTGTAGCAGTTTCTCTATTTGCGACTAACGGAGACAACATGATAGGGGTAACCCCGTCATCAAGTGCGTTGGGGGGAACCGGGGTAGGTGCGCCTGTGGGAGCAACAGACCAAGTTTTTAGAAATCCGGCTTTTTTAAGCAATTATTCCGGCTTCAACATGAGTTTCGGAGCAGTTCTGTTTTTTCCGGAAGTAAAAGCAAGATATTCCGATATGCAAAACGGCGATTCGGGATTGATAAAAAGCAGAGCAGACACATTTATGGTGCCTGAAATTGGAATAACCTATCAAATCAATGAAAAAATCACATTCGGATTGGGAGCATTCGGTGTTTCCGGTATGGGAGTTGATTACAGAAACAAAGACCCCAGACTTTCAAACATGAACACAAATTTCCAGTTTATGAGAACAATTGCGGCTTTCTCATACAAAATAAACGAAAACTGGACTGTCGGCGCAGGATTTGATTTTGCTTGGGGCTCTCTTGACATAGGAACATATTTGCAGGATATGAATACAGGAACAACCTTTGAAGCGGGAGGCGGAGTTTCCCAGTCCTTCGGGGCAGGCGGACAATTCGGAATTGCATACCAAAAAGGAAATTTTTCCGCCGGTGCACTTTATCAAACTTCCATTCCTATGAACTATGACAACATTCTTGACACAAACAACGACGGTGTATTTGAAAAAATGAAACTTGAACAGCCGGATGAACTCGCAATAGGATTCGGGTATAAATACAACAATTTGCGTATTCTCTTTGATTTAAGATGGATTGGATGGGAAAAAACAGAAGGATACGGAGACTTTAAATGGAAAGACCAGACGGTTTATGCAATCGGTTTTGAGTACATTTTATCCGAATACACAAGTTTGAAATTCGGCTACAACTATGCAAAAAGCCCTATAAGAGACGAAGAAAACATAAATCTTATGAATTTTGAAAATGAAATACCTGAGCTTGATTCAAAATTTTCCGATTTTGCGGTTGCTTGGTTTAACCTTATTGGTTTCCCGGCAATTACGGAAGACCACTTTTCTTTGGGAATAACCCATAATTTCAACAATACATTCGGAATTGATTTTGGATTTGTTTACGCCCCCAATAAAAAGGTTAAAGCAATATCGGCAAATAACTATGCAGAAGTAGAAGCAACAAACAAACAATATTCGTTTGCAATTGGTCTTAAATGGCATTTTTAAGACCATATCCCCTCCCACTTTAAGATATCCGGCCGGGTTTATCCCGGCCATTTTTTTATCAAAAAATATTTTACTGTTTAAAAAATTATCCAAAAAATTTCAAAACTTGTGAAAAACAACAAAAGAAAACACCGTAAAAAAGTTAAAAAAACAAATATTCAGCATAACTCATACAAAACAAACAACTTAATAAAATGCACAACATAATGTTCAATGAGATAAAACAGTTGAAATACAAGGCGTTTTAAAGTTTTAAACAAAGTTTTTAACAGGGTTTTCCACAAATTTGGTTAAAAAAAGGGGCTTAAAAAGCCCCGGTTAAAATCAACTAAACTAATCCCCGACCTTACACTCAAAAACTCTGTCCCCAAAAACTGTTAAAACTGGACAACCTTTCAGTTTCAATCCTTTAAACGGCGTATTTCTTGCCTTGGACTTAAAATATTCGGGGTTTATAACAACTTCTTTATCCGGATTAAAAACGGTTATATCCGCTTTCTTTCCTTCCATTATCCTTCCCTCTTCAAGTTTTACGATTTTTGCGGGATTTACGGACATTAAATCTACAATTCTGTCAAGGGAAACACCGTGTTTGTGATAAAGCAAATCAAGAATAACCGGCAATGCGGTTTCAAAGCCTATAATTCCGAAAGCGGCAATATCTATTTCACAATTTTTATGCTCGTTGGGATGCGGCGCATGGTCGGTCGCTATGGCGTCAATTGTACCGTCCTTAATCCCCTCAATAAGGGCAAGCCTGTCTTTTTCGTTTCTCAGAGGCGGTTTCATAATGTAATTCGTATCAAAGGATTCAAGATAAGAATCGTTTAAAAACAAATGGTGAGGGGTCACCTCGCATGTAACCCTCTCTCCTCTGTTTTTCGCCTCTCTTACAAGGTTTAAACTGTATTCAGTTGAAAGGTGCTGAATGTGAAGCCAGCCTTTGACATAGGAGTTTACAATAATATCCCTTGCCACAATTATGTCTTCGGCTATTGAGGGCATTCCCCTCAACCCCAACTTTGTTGAGTAAAATCCCTCGTTCATTACAGCCTTCTTGGTTAAAGTCAAGTCTTCGGCATGCTCCATCAAGGGAATGTCAAAGGGAATGCAGTATTCAAGCGCTTTTCTTACCAAATCGCTTGTTGAAACGGGATAGCCGTCGTCGGAAATTCCGACTATTCCCTTCTGCACCATTGAGCCTATTGACGCAAGTTCTTTACCCTCTCTGTTTTTGCTAACCGCCCCAACAGGCAAAACCTCAGCATAGTTTGCGCTTTTCGCCTTGTCAAGGACAAGGGATATTATAGCAGAGTTGTCCATACAGGGCGATGTGTTGGGCATTGCGCAAACATGGGTAAAACCGCCGTTCATAGCCGCCATTGTGCCTGTTTCAATGGTTTCGGCCCTCTCTCCGCCGGGCTCTCTCAAATGTGCGTGCAAATCAACAAAACCGGGGGCAACTATGCAGTTTTTTACGTCGTAAACTTTATCGGCTTTACTTTCATCAATGAAATCCGAAATTTCGGTAATAACCCCGTCTTCAATTAAAATATCAAGATTTTTATTCAAACCGATTGAGGTGTCTATAACTCTTCCGTTTTTAATTAGATATTTCATTTATCTTTCCTCCTGCAAGCAAAAATAATATCGCCATTCTTGTATAAATTCCGTTGCTAACCTGTTCAAGAATAACAGAGCGTCCGGAATCCGCAACCTCTGAATTTATTTCAACTCCCCTGTTAATGGGTCCGGGATGCATAACTATCGCTCCCTTTTTCAAAGTCTGCATTCTCTTTTTCGTCAAACCGTAAAGCATGTTGAATTCCTGCAAAGAAGGGAAGAAACTCTCAACCATTCTCTCCCTCTGAATTCTCAGCATCATCACAACGTCTGCGTCTTTTATAGCCCTGTCAAAGTCGTAGTCAACCTTTACTCCCATTTTTTCAATGTCAACGGGAATTAAGGTCGGCGGACCGGACAAAATTACATTGTTTCCCATTTTTTTCAAAAGCCAGATGTTTGAGCGAACAACCCTTGAATGGCGAATGTCTCCCGCAATTACAATGTTCAATCCTTCAAGAGTGCCAAGCGCTTCCCTGATTGTGTATGCGTCAAGCAAAGCCTGAGTTGGATGTTCGTGTGCCCCGTCTCCGGCGTTTACAACGGAAGCGTCAATATGCTCGGCAAGAAACCTTGATGAGCCGGGTGAGGAATGCCTTATGACAACAATATGAGGTTCCATTGATTCAAGGGTTTTTATTGTGTCGTAAAAAGATTCTCCCTTTGAAAGGGAACTTGCGGATGCGGAAAAGTTTAAGGTGTCTGCACCAAGCCTTTTTTCGGCAATCTCAAAGGAAGACCTTGTCCTTGTTGAGTTTTCCATAAAAAGGTTTAGAATAAGTTTTCCCTTTAACGCGGGAAACTTTTTGTTCGTTCCCTTGCAAATCCCCTTGAATATCTTTGCGGTATCAAGAATTTGAGTTATATCCTCTTTTGAAAGAGGCTCAATTCCAAGCAAATGTCTGTGTTTAAACTTTTTCATAATTCACCTCAATCCTTTTTCTTTAAAACAACCATATCTTTGCCGTCTTCTTCTTTTACGTAAACCTGCACCATCTCGTCTTTTGACGTGGGAATGTTTTTCCCGACAATATCGGCCCGTATGGGCAATTCCCTGTGTCCTCTGTCAACCAAAACCGCAAGTTTAATGTATCTCGGCCTTCCGAAATCCAAAATTCCCTCAATTGCCGCCCTGACAGTTCTTCCCGTGTATAAAACGTCGTCAATCAAAACAACCTTTTTGTCGGTTACCGGAAAGGGAATTTCCGTTTCTTTCAGGTATGCGTTTGCAACATTTGTAATTAAATCGTCCCTGTAAAGGGTAATGTCAAGAAGCCCGACGGGTACTTCCGCCCCTTCAAACTCTTTGATATAGTTTGCGATTCTCTTGGCAATGTGGTCTCCCCTTGTCCTAATGCCAATAAGCAACAAATCATCCGTACCCTTTGTTGCTTCAAGAATTTCGTGCGTCATTCTTTTAATTGTTCTTTCCATTGTTTCTGCGTCCATAATCACCTTTTCTTCGGACATACTTTCCCCCTTTGCATACAAAAAAAAAGAGGCTTAAAATATCAGC
>JAMOUY010000367.1 GCA_027067895.1 Acidobacteriota bacterium | reverse complement strand
TTCGGCAATTCTGCCGATAAGCAGAAACAAGTCGGCAGAATTGCCTGTTTTTGTTTGAAGATATTTAAACTGGCTTAAATAGGCACGCTTATTTTTGTTGTTTAAAATGTGTAAGTTACATTTTTTGTTCTTGATTTTGTCAAGTTGGCACGTTTTAAGCAATAAAAGAGGTGTCTTGGAATTTTTTTGGGAGGTGAAAAAATGAAAAAAATATTGGCAATTGCAGTAATGGGTTTAATGGCTGTTTTTTTTGCAATGGCGGGTAATGGCCACGGCAATGGGCACAGAGGAAATCAAGGCGGTTCTTCTTCAAACGCCAATTCTTCGTCAAACAGCAATTTGTATTACGATGTAACTCAGGAAACAACCGCTAACGCAACAGTGGTGGGATTTGATACGGCTTACCCTTCAAGATTGATTGTAACTCTTGAAGATGGGAATCAAACGTCTGTTTTTATGGCACCTAAATGGTATCTTTCTGTACAAGGCATAGCCTTTGAAGACGGGCAACATGTAACTATTGTTGGTGTTTTGACAACTTTTAAAGATGGCACTTCGGGAATTATTGCAAGGCAGATTGTTTCAGGAGATTCTCTTTTTGAGTTCAGAGATGCAAACGGTGTTCCTTTGTGGAAGGCTGTCAGAGGCATGGCTGGTAAAAGGGGAAGAGGAAACGGCAGGGGACACGGTGCCGCCGCATACGGAAACGTAAGTCCCTGCGGAAAACTTTCAACCGTTATTTCCGATTTGCCCTATGAAGATTTAAGCGAAGCGGAAGTTGACATGCTTGTAAAAATGAGACAGGAAGAGAAACTTGCAAGAGACGTTTACCTTACTCTTTACGAAAAATGGGGATTGAGGATTTTCTCAAACATTGCACAGAGTGAACAGACCCACATGGACGCAATCAAGGTATTGCTTGATAAATACGGCTTGGAAGACCCTGTTGCCAACGATGTTATAGGTCAGTATTCGGACCAAGCGTTTGTTGACCTTTATTCTGTGCTTGTAAATAAGGGCGGCGTATCTTTGGTTGAGGCTTTGAAAGTCGGTGCGACAATTGAAGACCTTGATATTAAAGATTTGGAAGACGAAATCGCTCTTTCGGACAATCAGGATATAAAAACCGTTTTCCAGAACCTTATGAAGGGTTCAAGAAATCACATGAGAAGTTTTAACAGATTGATTGTTGCAAACGGCGAAACTTACCTTCCTCAGTACATTGCTCAGGATGAGTTTGATGCTATTGTAAACTCGGATATGGAAAGAGGCGTTGTTTACGATGCGGACGGAAACGTGCTTTATACTTGCGGAAGAAGAAAACATTAAGTTTGTTTGATACTTGTTGAAAATAGCCGGGGGATTTTTCCCCCTTTTTTTTGATATAATTTTTAAAATTGAGTTTGGAGGATTTGATGTCAAATTTTAAATTAAGGAATTTTGTGTCCCTGTTTGTTGCTTGGACAGGGCTTATTTCAATAGTTTCCGGTGTTATTCTTTATCTTGCCCCGGCCGGCAGGGTTGCCTTTTGGGTAAATTGGCATTTGTTCGGGTTAACTAAAAAGCAGTGGGAAGCGGTGCATACCGTTTCAAGTTTTTTTCTGGCGATTTTTGTTATTTGGCATTTGATTTTAAACTGGAAGCCTTTTATCAATTATATGAAGGACAAAATGAGGAAAATAAATTTTACCGTGCCGGAGTTTTTGTGGTCTTTGCTGATTGCGGTAATTTTAACCGTTATGTCCATTTATTCAATTCCGCCGGTTTCTTACATTATGGATTTCGGAGAATATTTAACCGCTTCTTGGGAAAGTAAAGCGTCAAGGCCGATAATTCCCCATGCCGAAAAATTAACTTTAAAAAAGTATTGCGATAAAATGAATTTTCCGTTGGACAGGGCGATTAAAAGGCTTAATGTTTTTAACGTAAAAGGTGTTTCCCCCGATAAAACTCTTGAAGAAATTGCAAAAGAAAACGGCGTTGCCCCAAAGGATATTGCCGATATGCTTAATTATCAAAAATCGGTAAACGAGGATAGGTCTTCGGTTTCCGAAACAAAAAAAACGAAGAATATGGAGAATTCGGAATTTAAGGATAAAGACCTCGTTTCGCCCGGCAGAATGAGAAGGGGGCAGGGTCAGGGGAATTTTAGCGGAATGATGTTTATCGGCAAGATGAATTTAAAAGAATTTTGCGAAAAAGCGGAAATTTCAATTGATAAAGCAAAAAATCTATTAAAGAAAAAGGGATTCGGAGATATTGCGGACAACGATATGTTAAGGGATATTGCAAGGAAAAACGGATTGATGCCGAGAGAATTGGGGGAATTGCTGTATAGTTTGAGGGAAAAGGATAAAACGGAGAAATAAATTTGGAAAAGCGTTCCGTTAGGGAAAAGAAAAAATTTTTATCGGGGACTATGATAATTTTGGTCAATATCGGTATGTTTGCCGTGTTGGCCTACCTTGTTTTTCATGAAAAAAATGCGTATTTTTCTTTGAGAAAAAACGCGGCAAAGGTATTGATGTCGGCGGTAAGCCATAATCTTGAATATTCATTGACAAGCGAAGACAAATTGAAAGAACAGTTGAAAAACAATCTTTTAAGCCTTGCTTCTTTTTTTGCCGAGGAAACGGTGTCTAACAGTGGGGTAAATATTGAAAAACTTGCAAATTTGGCAAAAAAATTCAACGTTTTCAAAGTTGCGGTTTTGGATAAAAATTGCAATACGGTTTTTGTTTCAAGAGGAAGATTCGGCGGAAGAGGCCTTTTAAAAAACGAATTGATTCGGGTTTGCAGAGGGGAAAAGGATTATTATGTTATTGGATTAAAACAAAGTTTTAGGAGAAACGAATACAGATTCGGCGTTGTTAAAAAAATAAAACCGGGCGCAATTGTCTTAATGGTTGACGCAACCTATCTTCACGGTATTTTCGGCAAAATCTCGTTTTTTCATGTTTTGGAAGACATAATGAAATACAAAGATATTGAATTTGTCAGATTTGAGAAAGACGAAAAAATTGTTTTTGAGCGATACAATAATCCTTTGTATAAAAAAGAAATTGTTTTCCTTCCCGTAAAAAACGGCAACGGAGAAAAATGTTTTATACGAATAATAAAGACAAGCAATACAAGCATTCTTGAAATATCCAAAAACGTTGTTTTTGACGGAATAAAGCAGGGAACTCTCAGAATGGGCTTATCTTTGAGTTATATTGAACTTCTTGACAGGGATTTTCTTTTGTTAACCGTTGTTCTTTTTGCTTTGGTTATTTTGCTTGACGGTTTTTATTTTTACGCATTAAGACAGACACGCAGACTTTTTGAGGAAAGCGCAAAATTTCATTCGGTAATCAATCAAATTGAAGACGGGATTCTTATTAAACAAAAAGACAAAAGTTTTTTCTGCAACAACGCCGTATTCAGGCTTATCGGAAAAGAAAAAGAAAAGGTTTTGTCCATGCCTGACGGAGTAAAAACCTTTGATATAAACGGCAAAAAAATTCTTGTTGTGAAAAACTCCTATCCCTTTGGCGAAGTTTTTATAATGAGAGACGTTACTATTGAAGAAGTTTCCAAAGAATCCAAAGAGAGGGAAAAAAAGATTTTTTCAATGGGAAAACTTGCGTCTTCGTTTGCCCATGAAATAAGAAATCCCTTAAATACAATTTCAATGATAATTCAGCAGATTGCTTTTTCGGAAAAATTGGACGAAAGTGAGAAAAAGATGATAGATATCGTTAAAAGGGAAATTGAAAGATTAAACAAAATTGTGAAAGAGTTTATGGAAGTTTCAAAAACGCCTGAATTGTTCCCGAAAAGTGTTAAAATCTCTTCTTTTCTAAAAGAAATTGAAAACTTCTACACATCCGGGTTGAAAAATGCCGATAAAAACATTACGGTTGAAATTAAAGATGATTATGAAGTTGATTTGGATACTGCCAGATTTAAAGGAGTGATAATAAACCTTATCCAAAATGCTTTGGAAGCGGAGGCAGACACGGTGAAAATAATTGCCGAAAAATCGGAAAACTTTGGTCTAATTAAAATAATAGATAACGGCAAAGGTATGAGTGAACAAGAAAAAGAAAGGGCTTTTGACTTATATTTCACGACAAAATCCGACGGAAGCGGATTGGGTTTGCCGTATGTTCAAAGAATAGTGAGCATTCACGGAGGTTTTATAAAACTTGAAACAAAAAAAGGGAAAGGGACGGAGTTGACAATTTATCTGCCTTTAAAACAGAAGGAGCAATGAGTTATGAATTATAAAATACTTGTTGTTGACGACGAGCAAAACCAAAGAACCGTTTTAGGAAAGTTTCTTGAATCAAACGGCTATAAAGTATTTCTTGCCGAATCCGGCGAACAGGCAATTGAGATTTTGAAAAAAGAGACAATAGACGCTTTGATTACGGATATGAAAATGAAGGGAATGTCGGGTAAAGATTTGTTGAAAAAGGCAAAAATGCTCAATCCTCTTCTTCCGATAATTGTCATTACCGCTTTCGGAAGTGTTGAAGACGCCGTTGAGGTTATGCGGGCAGGTGCTTCCGATTACATAACAAAGCCTGTAAACTTGCAGGAACTTCTTATAAAACTCAGAAAAGAACTTGAACGAGCGGTTATTGCCAAAGAAAACGAACAGTTGAGAAAAGAAATTATAGACAGAAGCATTTCGGAAAAAATAATTACCAAAAACGAGAAAATGCTTGAAATACTTAACATTGCCTACCGGGCTGCCAAAACCGACGCGCCTGTTTTAATTTTGGGAGAAAGCGGAACGGGAAAAGAACTGCTTGCAAGAACCATTCACGAATTAAGCGAAAGAAACAACAATCCTTTCGTCCCTGTAAACTGTGCTGCCTTAAACGCCGGCGTACTTGAAAGCGAACTGTTTGGACACGAGAAAGGAGCCTTTACCGGCGCAACTTCTTTAAAAAAAGGAAGATTTGAACTTGCGGAAAAGGGGACATTGTTTTTGGACGAAATAGGAGACATTCCGCTTGAAGTGCAGGTAAAACTTTTAAGGGTATTGCAGGAGAGAGAAATAGAAAGAGTTGGCGGAACAAAAAGAATTCCTGTGGATTTCAGACTTATCAGTGCCACAAACAAAAATCTTCAAAAGGCAATAGAGGAAGGAAAATTCAGGGAAGACTTGTTTTACAGAATAAACGTAATTACAATTGAACTTCCGCCTTTAAGGGAAAGAAAAGAAGATTTGCCCTTATTGATAGATTACTACCTTAACAAATGGGCGAACCATTACGGTATAAACGTAAAAGGCTTTACCAAAGAAGCCTACAACAAACTGCTGACATATCATTATCCCGGAAACATAAGGGAATTGGCCAATATAATTCAAAGAGCGGTTGTTTTAAGCAGGGGAGAATATATAAACTTTGTAGACATTGGTGGGGACGGTAAGCATATTGACAAAAAATCGGATAACTTTTTTAAGCCGGGAGAAGTAAAACTTTCCGAAGCAATTGAAAAAATTGAAAAAGAAATGATAATCAAGGCTCTTGAAAAATGCAACGGTGTGCAAACCAAGGCGGCGGAAATGCTTGGAATAAGCGAAAGAAATCTTCGCTACAAAATGCAAAAATACAAAATAAAAAAAATATGAAAAAAACTATTGACATTTTCCATTAAATCTATAAAATTTATTCTTGCCGTTTGAGACACGGTAAAGCGACGAACCTTAAAAAAATATTTCAAAATTAACTTGACAAACACGGTAAAAAGACTTAAATTAATAGTCCCGGTTATGGGAATGAGATAAATAATTATCTTCTTGGCAAATACCCCAAGAAGCTCTGATATAAAGCAAAAAAAGTTTGAAAATTTTGCTTGACAAATTAAAGGTGGCGCGATAAATTATATCGCTGTCGGATTTTGGCTCTTTGACAACTGGATAGAGGTGGAAGGATGTAATAGTTTTGCGACCTATTTTATATAGAATAGGTTTTTTTTGAATAACGCACAGGAAGACTTTTGTGTTAGATATT
>JAMOUY010000366.1 GCA_027067895.1 Acidobacteriota bacterium | reverse complement strand
GGGAAGAAACAATCCCGACTGGGCGGCAAAAATCCACATTTCCGCTTATCCCGTTTACTACCACAACTATATGCTTGGCGAGTTGTTTGCTTCTCAGATGAATTATTACATTGCAAAAAACATTCTTCACACCGACAACATAAAGCAGACATTTCTCGGCGACAACAAAGAAGTGGGCGACTATTTTATTGAGAAGATTTTCAAGCCGGGGGCAAAATACAGATGGGATGAGTTTGTGAAGCAGGCAACAGGCGACGAATTAAACCCGAAATATTACAGAATGCAGTTTGTAGATTGAAAAAGCCATGGACTTTAAGCCTGTTTTCTCGTCTAAAATAGACAAGTTTTACAACCTGATGAAGTATCATGTTCAGGACGTATTGCTTGTCTCTTCCCCTTACGACGCGTACATTCTTGAAGAAGACGGCGCTTTAACAAAGAGAATTTTCAACGATTTTCTTGAACTGGATTTGCATTACATTCCGAGAATAACAAGAGTCTCTTCGGCAAAAGAGGCTCTTGATTTTTTGAAAAAGCATAACTTTGATTTGGTTATTACAATGCCGAGGCTTTCCGATATGACACCTATTGAATTCGGGAAGCAGGCAAAGTTGTTGAGGGACAATATTCCCGTTGTTCTGTTAACCTATGCCCCTGTTGAAAAAGAAGTTTTAATGCTTATCAGGGAAAAAAATTACATAGACAAGGTTTTTTACTGGTTTGGCGATTCAAAACTCTTTCTTGCAATAATCAAGTATGTTGAGGATTTGAAAAATACCGAAAACGATACCAAATTAGGGGTAAACGTAATCCTTGTCGTTGAAGATTCCCCGTGGTATTACTCTTTCTTTCTTCCGCTTATTTACACCGAAATTTTGAAGCAGACGAGAAAAATTTTAAGGGATTCAATAAACGAATCGGACGTTTTGTTAAGGGTAAGGGCAAGGCCTAAAATCCTTACAGCCGAAACTTACGAAGAAGCGATTGAGATTTTTGAAAAATACAAAAACAACCTTTTGGGAATAATTTCCGACGTTCAATATCCCAAAAACGGCAAACTTGACTCAAACGCAGGTTTTGAGTTGGTGAAAAAGGTAAAAAGCGAAGTAAAGGATTTAAACGTAATTTTGCAGTCTTCCGAGTTGAAAAACAAAAAAATTGCAAAGCAGTTGGGAGTTGATTTTTTCCACAAACTTTCCAAAAAAATGGCTGAGCAGTTGAGAAAATACATTTTGAACAATTTCGGTTTCGGAGATTTTGTTTTCCGCTATCCCAACAGAAAAGTAATTACAAGGGCAAGGACTTTGGAAGAATTTGCGGACAAAATTCTTGATATTCCCGACGAAAGCGTTTTATACCACGCTTCAAAAAACCATTTCTCAATGTGGTTCAGGGCAAGAACGGAGTTTGAGATTGCCGAGGTTTTCAGGACAAAAACGGTGCAGGATTTCGGAAGCGCCGAAGAAATAAAAAAATACCTTTACATAACAATAAAAAAACACCTTATGCAAAGCA
>JAMOUY010000365.1 GCA_027067895.1 Acidobacteriota bacterium | reverse complement strand
TTAAGCGCACCCGAAGGACACAAAACTTCTCTTGGAGAGGTTTTAGGCGGAGAGGTAAAGGTTTCGGTAAGCGGAAAGTTTGTTAAACCTGCTGAAAATCCCGTAATTGAAATAACCTATCAGGCGTGTTCCGAGGGAATAAACTCAATGTGTTTTCCACCTGCAACGCAGAAAGTAAAAACGAATATTAAGGTTGAAAAAGGGAAACTATCCCTTGAACAAAAACTTACCAATGCACTTGATTCAAGCATACTTCTTGCACTTTTGCTGATTTTTATAGGCGGAATACTTGCCTCATTTACCCCCTGCGTCTATCCCGTCATTCCGCTGACAATGGCCTATGTTGGGGCAAAAAGCGACGGAAACAAAATGAAGGCTTTTGTTATATCCGTTGCCCTTGTTTTGGGAATTGCGACAACCTATTCCGTTTTGGGAATAATATCCGCAACAACGGGAAGCGCATTCGGTTCATTTACCCAGTCGCCTGTTTTTGTGGTTGTTTTGGGAATTATTTTTATTGCAATGGGATTGAGTATGTTCGGCTATTACGACATACAGTTGCCCTACACATGGAATACAAAATTGCAGGTTAAGAAAAAAGGTCTTTTAGGCGCGTTTCTAATGGGAATGGCAACCGGAGTGCTTGCCGCCCCCTGCGTGGGTCCCATAATCGTTGTTCTTTTGACTTGGGTTGCAAAAACAGGCTCTGTTTTCAAAGGTTTTATCTTTCTCTTTGACTTTGCGTTAGGAATGGGACTGCTTTTCATTCTAATCGGCACGTTTTCAGGCGTGCTTGCGTCTCTGCCAAAGGCAGGCAATTGGATGATAAAGGTAAAATACGTTTTCGGAATTCTCTTCATTGTTGCTGCGCTTCTATTTACCAAGCCTATTTTGGGAAATTATTTTTGGTATTTTGCGGCATTGTTTTTCCTGCCTGCGGTAATCGCTTTGTTTTTCCACAAAGCGGTATCCAAAAAAACCGGCCTTATACTTCTTCTGCTTATAACGATTCCCCTGATAGCGGTAAATTTTGTTAAAGAAAAAAAGGAAAGCGGAATATCCTCAAACTATGAATACCACATTTCCGAAGCGGTAAAAAAAGCGGGGGATAAAAAAGTTGTGGTAATAGACTTTTTTACAGATTGGTGTACCGCCTGCGAAGAGTTGGACAAATATACGTGGAGCGATGCAAAGGTTAAGGATTTTCTTGAAAACAAAGCGGTTTTTCTCAAACTGAATATGACGCCGAAAACAGACGAGGCTAAAAAAATTCTTCAAAAATACAGTGTGATTGGTTTTCCCACCGTTGTCATTCTTGACGGTAAAGGAAACGAAATTAAAAGGTTTTCAGGTTTTAAAAAGCCTGACGAATTTTTGAAAATTACAGAGGGATTGAAATGAAACTGAAAGAATTAAACGACAATACCTTTTTTGAAACCGTAAAAAACTCGGAAAAACTTGTGGTTGTTGACTGCTATTCACCAAGGTGCGCGCCGTGCAAAGTGCTTGAACCGA